>JAUXXY010000153.1 GCA_030684735.1 Bacteroidales bacterium
AATAATGAGGTGATCGAACACATAAAACATGATTTTAATGCCGATGTGTTGGATTTCAGCACGTTGAGGCACACCCATGCTCAATTTGAGGTACTGGTGAATCTGCTTCAAACCAGCATACCCGAATCAGCCATTCTAAAACGCACCATCATCGGCGATCTGATTTCTTATGGCGACGTTGTACTTCTCATTACACCCATTGATAGCGAAGCACCTGAGGGAAGAATGATTTTACCACAGGTACAGGTAATACGCGACATATTGGATCATAGCGGTATCGCAGTTATAGTGAAAGAACCTGAGGTTGATGCTTTCCTAAGCAATATGCAGCCCAAGCCGGTGCTCGTGATTACTGACAGCCAGGTGTTTCCGAAAGCCGATGCCTCTATACCCCGTGATATTCCGCTCACCAGCTTTAGCATCTTGCTGGCACGCCAGAAGGGCGATTTCGAAAACTATTTGAAAGGCACACCCTATTTAGGGAAGTTACAAGATGGCGACCGGTTGTTGATCCTCGAATCGTGTACACATTTTGTGTCGTGCGACGACATCGGGCGAATAAAAATACCCCGATGGCTCAGTAATTATACGGGTAAAAATCTTGAATTCGATGTTGTTGCCGGACTTTCAGCTCTCCCTCGTGATATACGCGACTATGTCATGGTGATACAATGTGGCGGATGTATGATCACACGAAAACAGCTCGTAGGCCGCCTGAAACCTGCAATTGATGCAGGAATACCTGTAACCAACTACGGGTTGGCCATTGCTTATGTGCATGGAATCTATAACAGGGCGGTAGAAGTATTTCTGAAAGACAAGAATCAAACGGTAGATTATTTGTGATACAAAACTTACTAAATTTGACACAAGGAGAACTAAATACAAAATTTTATGCGCACAATTCCATCATTTTTCGAAACCTATGCGGAGCGTTTCAGCAATAATCCGTTGATGTGGGAGAAGAAAACCGATCGTTTTGAACCTCTCACTTATTCCGAAATGCGTAACCTGGTGCATCGTTTTGCAGCAGGTTTGCTTAGTCTGGGTTTGCAAGCCCACGACCGTGTGGCGCTGCTTTCAGAAGGCAGAAACTACTGGGTGATGAGCGAGCTCGGCATTGTTTATTGCCGTGCTATCTGTGTTCCATTATCGGTAAAACTTGATGAGCTTTCGGATATTAAATTCCGAATAGCTCACTCTGGCTGCAAAATGGTGATCGTTTCGGGCAGGCAGCGCCAGAAAACATCCAGTGTTTTCGACCATCTGCCCGGTGTGGAAAAAATAATCCTTCTTGATCCGGTTGAAAAACCGAATGAAAAGGAGATCACTGTGGATGAACTGCTTGCACTTGGCAATCAATTTATGGTTCAGCATCCCGGAAAACTCGAAGAAGTGTATAATTCGGTTCAGGAAAGCGACTTGGTGAACATCAGCTATACCTCGGGCACAACAGCCGACCCCAAGGGTATTATGCTCACCCATAGGAATTATACAGCCAATGTAGAGCAAGCCCAGTCGTTGATGGATATTCCTGAAGCTTATCGCACCTTGTTGATACTCCCCTGGGATCACGCCTTTGCCCACACCGCCGGCATTTATTGTTTCATAAGCCAGGGTGCCAGTATGGCCTCGGTGCAACTCGGTAGCACAATGATGGAAACCCTCAAAAATATTCCGATCAACATCAAGGAAACCAAACCCAACCTGCTGATGAGCGTTCCGGTGTTGGCAAAAAACTTCCGCAACAACATCGAAAAAGCCATCCGTGACAAAGGTAAAACGCTATACGCATTGTTCAACTTCGGATTAAAAATAGCTTACAAGTACAATGCCGAGGGAGACAACAAAGGAAGAGGGTTAACCTTTTTTTACAAACCGCTTTACTGGCTATTCGATAAAATATTGTTCAAAAAAATCAGGGCAAGTTTTGGGGGAAATCTTGAATTCTTTATTGGCGGTGGAGCATTGCTCGATATTGAACTTCAGCGGTTTTTTTATGCCATTGGCATACCGATGTTTCAGGGTTATGGACTATCAGAGGCATCACCGATTATTTCGTCAAATTCGCTAAAAAAACACAAACTGGGATCATCGGGATTCCTTGTAGCTAACCTTGAACTCAAGATTGTGGATAGCAACGGTAACGCACTGCCAGTGGGCGAAAAAGGTGAAATTGTTGTGAAGGGCGAAAACGTGATGGCCGGCTATTGGAAAAACGAAAAGGCTACGGCAGAGACCATTAAGGATGGCTGGCTTTATACAGGAGACATGGGCTATATGGATAAAGATGGGTTTCTGTATGTGCTTGGACGTTTTAAAAGCCTGCTTATTGCCAGCGATGGCGAAAAGTACAGTCCGGAAGGTATAGAGGAACATCTGATTAACCACAGCCACAACATCGAACAAGTGATGCTGCACAACAATCAGAATCCCTATACCGTTGCTCTCATCTATCCAAAAAAGGAAGCGTTGAGGCGTTATCTTGCTCAACACAGCGTTGAGTTGGGCACTGAAAAAGCAGCCAGGATGGTCCTCACACTTGTAGCTGACGACATCAGCGCCTATCGCAAGGAAGGCAAATTCGAAGGAGAATTTCCCGAAAGGTGGTTGCCAAGTTCATTTGCCTTGCTCCAGGAAGGCTTCACCTCCGAAAATCAACTGGTGAACAGCACCATGAAAATAATTCGCGGTAAGATTACCGAGAGATATACTGGTTTGATTGACATGCTCTATACAAGTGCCGGGAAAGACATCTTTAATGCTCACAACCTGGATGTAGCAAGGTCTCTATTTGGAAAAAGCAAATAGGTCAAATAAGTCCACAAAACCTGAGCAGTTCATCATAGAGTTTTTGTGTGGGCAAGCCCATCACATTGTAGAAAGATCCTTTTATTTTTTCAATGCCAATATAGCCAATCCACTCCTGAATACCGTAAGCCCCGGCTTTGTCGAATGGTCTGTAGCGGGATACATAGTAATTAATATCATCATTCCTTAGCTGCTTGAAAAACACCTCACTACATGCATGAAACGAAACCTGTTTCTGCCAGGAGCGCAAGCAAACTCCGCTAAGTACCTCATGTTTACGCCCAGAGAGGCGATGTAGCATGGCAGCAGCTTCCTCTTCGTTGGCAGGTTTGCCAAGGTTCATTCCGTCAATCCAAACAATGGTATCAGCAGTTATGATGATGGTGCGTTCATCGGAAAGTAAATCACTGTATGCTTCGGCTTTGTGTTTGCACAGAAACAAAGGAATCTCTTCGCGTTGAAGCGTAAGCGGATATGTTTCGTCAACGTTGCGGGTGAGTACACCGAATTTTAGACCAAGTTCGCGCAAAAGATACTGTCGCCTCGGTGATTTTGATCCTAGGATAAAATGAAACTTGTTTAGCTGATTGATGAGCATTTTATGTTGTTGTGTGTGTTTATCAAAAAATGAAAAAAAGTAAGATTCCGATTATACTCGCCATCGCATCAGATCTGTCCGGCTTATAAGTAGGAGAAATAAATTTCATAACTAATTAGGCTCACCAGTGAAAAGCTCCGTGATTCATCCACTGGCCCTGGATTTTTAACACTTGCTCAATCACATCACGCACGCAACCATGACCGCCGTTTTTGTGACTGATATATTTTGAGATGGATTTTATTTCTTCTGCAGCATCAGCCGGGCAAGTTGGCACCCCAACTCGTTGCATGATCTCGTAATCCGGAATATCATCTCCCATGTAGAGCACTTCCGCCGGTTCAATCCGATTTTCGGCAAGATAATTCTCAAAAACCTCGATTTTGTTCTCCACGCCCAGGAAAACATCGGTGATTTTCAATACTTCGAACCTTCGCAGTATCGAATCTGATTTTCCTCCCGAAATGATGACGATGCGATAACCCTTTTTTGCGGCAAGCTGCATGGCATAACCATCTTTAACATTGGCCGAACGCAACACATCTCCATCGTTCAGCAGTATAACGTTGCCATCGGTCAGCACTCCGTCGTAGTCAAAAACAAATACCTTGATCTTTCGTAAATGCTCCTTATAATTTAACATAATTAGAGGTGGTTAGATTTTATAGGTGAATGAATTAATCGGCGATTATTAATTGTCCGCTTTTTTTTGCTTACGGCATATGATCTCTTCGCTCATCAGGCGATAAATATCCTTGTATTCAGGAAATTCGGCAAGTAGTTGCAAGTGCCTGTCAATCACGCTGCTATCTCCCCTAATTGCCGGCCCTGTCTGAGCTTGCCACGGGGACATATCAGAAATTTTATTGAGTGATTCCCAAATAAGCGGCAGCAGGATATCGAAAGATATCTCCCTGCTTTCCAGGATGTCAGCAGCTGCTACAAACAAATAATTCGGGAAATTGCATGCAAAAACAGCTGCCAGGTGAATGATCTGACGTGCTTGGGTGCTGATCTCTCGCACATCGTAGCTCAGGCATGTAGCCAATGCGATGAGTGCTTCTTTCACTTCAGGCTTGTTGGCTTCAATGCAAAAAGGTATTGTGCTAAAGTTCACTTCTTTGTT
>JAUXXY010000154.1 GCA_030684735.1 Bacteroidales bacterium
GTCAATTGTATAGATGTCGCCTTCAGAAATAGCATCAACGGGACATTCGTCAATACAGGTTCCGCATGCTGTGCAGTCGTCATTAATTACGTATGCCATAATTATAGATTTTATGTTTATAAATAGTTTTAAATCCTGCGGCAAAGATAAAATTATTTTTTTGGATCAGCAGGACTTATGTATTTTAGAATGAGTATAAATAACAATCGGACTGCTGTTAAATTTTTCAGAACCATTCTACTGCAAAGATATAAACCTTTAACTTTGCCGGCAAATAAAATCAACCCTCAAAGCATGAGTAAGAACAAAGATATTCAACCCATCCGCAAAGAGGATGTAGTGATCAAATTTGTAGGTGATTCGGGTGACGGGATGCAATTGGCCGGAACTTTGTTTTCGGATGCAGCAGCCATCGCAGGATACGACTTGGCTACGTTTCCCGATTACCCTGCCGAGATCAGGGCACCACAAAACACCATTGCAGGTGTTTCGGGCTTCCAGGTACATTTTGGCCACACGAAAATTCACACATCGGGCGACCTTTGCGATATGCTGGTAGCCATGAATCCTGCTTCGTTGCGTTCGAACCTCAAGTGGGCCAAAGATGGGGCCACCATTATTGTGGATGCAGACACTTTCGCCGATAAAGCCATTGAAAAGGCTGGCTATAAAGTCAATCCACTTAATGATGGCAGTCTGGAGAAGTACAATGTTATCAAAGCATCCATCACGAATATCACAAAAGAAAGCTTGGCTGAGGTAGAGATAGGTGCCAAAGCTGCTGAAAAAACCCGCAATATGTTTGCCTTGGGTGTTGTGTTTTATGTTTTCAACCGAAGCCTTGACAGTACTATTGCATATATCGAAGATAAATTCAAAAAGACCCCCCTGGTTGTCCAGGCCAATAGAATTGTTTTACAGGCAGGTTACAACTACGCGAATACTATTGTAGTATTGGGGTCAAGAATTGAAGTAGCTCCTGCCGAAATGCCCAAAGGCCGTTATCGTAATATCACCGGCAATGTGGCTACTGCCTGGGGCTTGCTTGCTGCCAGCGAACGGTCGGGTAGACCGTTGTTTTTAGGTTCATACCCTATTACCCCTGCCACCGAAATACTCATCGAGCTGGCGCGCCATAAATCGCTCGGTGCGAAAGTTTTCCAAGCCGAAGATGAAATAGCCGGTATCTGTTCTGCCATCGGAGCATCCTATACAGGATCGTTGGCTGTAACTACCACCTCCGGTCCTGGGTTATCGCTCAAGAGCGAAGCACTTGGCCTGGCCGTGATGGCCGAATTACCAATAGTGATTGTTGACGTACAGCGTGGTGGCCCTTCCACCGGTTTGCCTACCAAATCGGAACAGTCTGATTTGCTTCAGGCCCTTTTTGGCCGCAATGGCGAAGCGCCCCTCCTTGTTGTAGCGGCTTCTTCGCCTGCCAACTGCTTCGACTATGCTTATATGGCCGCCAAATTATCCATGGAACACATGACACCGGTGATACTTCTCACAGACGGCAACCTTGGAAATGGTTCGCAACTGTTTCGTATTCCTAAAACGGCTGATATGCCTGCCATCAAACCACCCATCGCAAAACCCAATACCGAATATAAGCCTTATCGCCGCGACCCTGTAACCCTAGTCCGCGAATGGGCCCTACCCGGAACGGAAGGACTTAGACATCGCGTTGGAGGCCTGGAAAAAGAAAATATCCACGGCACTGTGAGCACCGATCCTGCCAACCATCAGTTGATGGTTAACCTGAGGCAGCAAAAGGTTGATAATGTAGCCGACTACATACCCATGCAAACTGTTGTGGGTGAGCCCGAAGGCGATCTGTTAATTGTTAGCTGGGGCAGTACCGAAGGTGCTGTACTCACAGCCATACAGGAGTTACAACTGGAGGGGAAAAGCATCAGTATGGCACACTTCCACTACATCATGCCTTTGCCTAAAAATACTGCCGAAATCTTTTCACGGTTCAAAAAAATCATTGTGTGCGAGCTCAACATGGGGCAATTTGTAGCTTACTTGCGCATGCAGCACCCACAATTCAGCTACATGCAATATAACAAGGTTCAATGCCTGCCCTTTATGGTCAACGAACTGATAGAAAAATTCAATCAAATCCTGGAGGTGAAATGAAAATTGATAATACAACAATAGAAAGATCGAGGGTTGAGCTTACCAAAGAGGATTTTGTTAGCGACCAAATGGTGAAATGGTGTCCCGGTTGTGGTTCATACACAATACTTTCGGCCGTAGCCAATGTTTTTCCGAAGATTGGTTACCGCAAGGAAAACTTCATGGTTGTTTCGGGCATCGGTTGCTCGTCGCGGTTTCCGTATTATGTAAATACCTACGGAATACATGGCATCCATGGCCGGGCTTTTGCAATCGCTTCGGGTGTGAAGATTGCCAACCCCCACCTGAGTGTTTGGGTAGCCACTGGCGACGGCGACTCCATGGCAATCGGCGGTAACCATTTCATCCATACCATACGAAGAAACATTGACATAAATGTGTTGCTGTTCAACAACCGGATTTATGGCCTGACCAAGGGGCAGTTTTCACCAACAACACCCATGGGATCGGTTACTAAAACCTCGCCTCATGGCACTATAGAGCATCCTTTCAACCCCGGTGAACTCGTGATAGGGGCCCAAGGAACATTTTTTGCCCGTGTAACCGATAATAATCTTAAACTTCTTACCGATGTAATGTTTGAAGCAGCCCGCCACGATGGCACTTCGATCGTAGAAATTCTCCAGAACTGCCCCATCTATAATGATAAGACCCATGCGCTGATCACCGCTAAGGAAACCCGCGACCAATATCAGCTGATCCTGAAAAACGGTGAACCCATGATCTTTGGTGGTCAGAAAGACAAAGGGATCATGTTGCATGGCACACATTTAAAGGTGGTGACCATAGGAGAAAAGGGCATCACAGACGACAACCTGCTGGTACATGATCAATATGAGAAAGACCCCGGCATTCACCTGATGCTTGCCAAGATGATGCCTCCACATTTCCCTGTAGCGCTTGGGGTGATCCGTTCGGCCATGTATCCCACTTACGATGACCTGGTGGTGGAACAAATTGATTACGAAAAAGCTAACTCCCCCATTAAAAACGTTGACGACCTTCTGAACAGCGGAGACACCTGGGTAATATAGTTTTATTTTGTGCTGATATTCTACCTGAAAGGTTTGCCCGAGACGTGAAGCTTTTTAGTAATTTTTTCGGGTTGTCGCAATTTCCCTAATTTTGCGCCCTCAACCGAATAAACAATAGTTTTTGAAATGAAAAAAGGCTCAATTGCAATATTATGCGGCGGTGGTCCTGCACCGGGCATCAACACCGTGATAGGTACGGTGGCAAAAGTTTTTCTGAAAGATGGTTACCGAGTGATTGGTTTGCACGGCGGCTACAAGAGCTTGTTCACCCCTTCGCCCGAAATTCAGGAGTTTGATTTTGCTATGGCCGACAAAATCCATAACCAGGGGGGGTCGTTTCTGCAGATGAGCCGATATAAACCCAAGGACAGCGAGTTCAACATTCATTTTTTCAAAAAGCATGACGTGAAATTGCTCGTGACCATCGGTGGCGATGATACGGCCTCCACGGCCAATCGTATTTCAAAATACCTGCACGCCCACCAGGTGGATATTCAAAACATACATGTTCCGAAAACCATTGACAACGACCTTCCCCTGCCCGAAGGGCAGCCGACATTTGGCTACCAGAGTGCTAAACAGGAAGGCGTGAGGATTGCCACCACCGTTTACGAAGATGCTCGTACCAGCGGCAACTGGTTCATTGTTTCAGCCATGGGGCGCGAAGCCGGGCACCTGGCCTTCGGCATCGGTGCCGCCTGCCATTATCCTATGATGGTTATCCCCGAAATGTTCAATAAAGTTGAAATTACATTCGATCGTATTATCAACCTCATCATATCGGCCATAATCAAACGGATGCTCAATGGTATCCCGTATGGTGTGGCCATTGTAAGCGAGGGTGTTTTCCATTTTATGACCGACGAGGAAATTAAAGCCAGCGGCATTCTCTTTACATACGACGACCACGGACACCCCGAACTCGGCAATGTTAGTAAAGCGCATATTTTCAATATTTTGTTGCAACAGCGGTTAAAACAGCTCAACCTCAATGTAAAAAGCCGGCCCGTTGAACTTGGTTATGAATTGCGCTGTGTGAACCCCATCGCTTTCGATCAGTTGTATTGTGCGTTGCTTGGCATGGGCGTTAAAAAACTATTCGACCAGGGATACACAGCGTGTATGGTAACCTCCGATCATATTGGCGAAACACGGCCCCTGTTCTTTAAAGATGTGGCCGACGAGCACGGCAAGGTAAAACCACGACTGGTAAACATGGAAGGTCCAAAATCAAAGCTGGTTTTTGATCATGGCTTGCAATACCTTGAACCACAGGACTATGAAGCCGCAAAGAAATATGTAGCAAACCCCGAAGATTTTGATTTTAAGAAGATTTTGGGTTGGGAATGCTGATAACCGATTAAACAGAAAATCTCTCAAGTATTTTCCCCACCAGCACCTCTGCCAGTTTCACCTGCGATTCGTGAGTCCAGCCGGCAATATGCGGAGTGAAGATAACATTGTCGCATGAAGCCAGATAACGGAAATCGGCCGGGGTTTGTTCCAGGTTTTCCAAGGTTTTGCGTTCGTATTCGATTACATCGAGGGCTGCACCCAACACCCTGCCTTCCTTAAGTTTTATAACCAGATCATCGGTTTTTACAACCTTGCCACGCGAGGTATTGATCAAATAGATAGGTTTTCTGAAACGATCGAGGTATGGGGCGTCCACCAGGTAATTGGTTTCATGGGTCAAAGGTACGTGTAGGCTCAGGATATCAGTTTCTCCGAAAATGGTTTCCATGTCGCATTCTTTAACGAAACCATCTGTGTAATTGGCTTTGTATTTATCGTAGGCAAGCACCCTTGCACCAAGCCCTGTGACTAAGACCAAAAAATTGTTCACAGACAAAACCAGCCCGTGTGAGCAATTCAGGAAGAATTGGGTGAGTGGTATCTATAAAAAGTACTTTATTCATTTCTGGTTCTTTGCTTCAATAAATTCAATCCTCTGATTTTGAATGGCAAATTTTTGAATTTACTGCCAAATTACAGTTAAAGTCGTAACTTTGCTCGCTATTTGACTATTTTTATTATTTTTCCGCCCACCTAATCTTCGTATATAATTATGTGGAATATTGTTGTCAGTCTTATTCTGCGATACCGCTTCACCCACCTTCTGGTGATTGGTATTCTGACAATGTTCATGGGATACCTGGCGATACGGGTGACACTTTCGTACGAAATGACTCCGATGCTCCCTGATTCCGACTCTACGGTGATAGATTATAAAAGTTTCAAAGAAATTTTTGGTGAAGATGGTACAGTGCTGTTTGTTGGCATCAAAGACCCTGATCTTTTTGGTTACGACAAATTCAAAGCCTGGTACGACCTCACTTATCACATGAGAGAGATTGAGGGAGTGGACGAAGTTGTATCCATTGCCCGTCTTTTCAGGATTGTAAAAAATGACAGTTTGCGTCGGTTTGATTTCGAACAGCTTTTTGCTGATTTTCCTGCCACGCAGGCCGAACTGGACAGCTTGCGCTCCGTCATCTATTCCCTGCCTTTCTATGATGGTTATCTTTATAATCGCGAAAGCGGGGCTACAGTGATGATGATCACGCTCGACAAAACCAAGATCAACACCAAGGGTAGAATTGCCATCGTTAACGAGATTGAAAGCGGGGTCGAGGCGTTTTCTGCATCCACCGGAATTGAAACACATCTTTCGGGAATGCCCTATATCCGAACCAAGACCATGATCAAGATTCAGCAAGAGTTGAAATTGTTCATTATCCTGGCCATGCTCATTGCCTCGGTTGCCCTGTTTGTCTTCTTCAGGTCGTTCAAGGCAGTATTGTTCCCAATGCTTATTGTGGTCATCAGTGTGGTGTGGGCGTTGGGCACGATGGTTTTATTCGGATATAAAATAACAATTCTCACCGGCATTCTTCCGCCTTTGCTTATTGTTATTGGGGTTGAAAACTGTATCTTTCTGCTCAATAAATTTCACCACGAATACCGGTCACATCGCAACAAGGTTAAAGCTCTTTCGCGTGTGGTGCAAAGGGTGGGTAACGCTACCTTTCTTACCAACCTCACCACAGCCGTTGGTTTTGGTGCATTTATCCTAACACGTAATCAGATGCTGATCGAATTTGGCGTGATCGCATTCATCAATATCATGGTGATATTTGTGCTTTCAATCATGCTGATTCCCATATTTTTCAGCTACCTAAATCCTCCATCGGCCAGGCATATCCGCCATCTCGATAATCAATTCACGGTGACCATTCTCGAAAAAGTGGTAAACGTTGTGCTGAACCACCGCAGAAGAGTTTACATTATCGCATTGTTGGCCACCACCGTAGCTCTATTTGGAATGATGCGGCTGAAAACTTCCGGCAACGTAGTGGACGATATCCCTCACAAAGACCCTGTTTATGTTGACTTACTGTTTTTTGAGCGGGAATTTCGCGGCATCCTCCCCTTTGAGATTTCAATTGATACACATAAAAAGCGCGGTGTAATCCAATACAACACCATTCGCCGCATCAGCCAGTTACAGGATACCCTAGCCACCTACCCTGAGTTCGCACAACCACTATCGGTGGCCGAACTTACCAAATTTCTCCGCCAGGCTTTCTATAATGGCGACCCCGAGATGTATGATATTCCCAATAGCCAGGAGCAAAATTTCATAATGCGTTATGTGCCGGGAATGCAAGGGGGGAAACGGACTATCTTACATTCGTTTGTGGATACCAATATGCAGATAACCCGTATCAGTGCGCAGATGGCAAACATCGGAACACATGACATCATGCGGATAAAAAATGATCTCGCTCCAAAAATTGATTCCATATTTCCTCCCGATCAATACGATGTAAAATTGACTGGTACAAGCATTGTGTTCCTTAAAGGAACCAATTTTTTGGTTACCAACTTGTTGACTAGCCTTTTGATTGCCCTCATCGCCATTGTTTTAATCATGTCCATGATGTTTACTTCGTGGAAGATGGTGGGAATTTCGATGGTTCCGAATTTGCTTCCCCAATTGCTCACTGCCGCCCTGATGGGATATCTGGCCATCAGCATAAAACCTTCCACCATTCTTATTTTCAGCATCGCGTTGGGAATTTCGGTTGACAATGCCATTCATTTCTTATCGCGCTACCGGATGGAACTCAAACAAAACAATTGGGACATTCGAAAATCGGTAATCAATGCCTTACGTGAAACCGGGTTTAGCATGGTTTATTCATCCATCGTATTGTTTTTGGGCTTTTCCATTTTCACGCTATCCACTTTTGGCGGAACCGAGGCCTTGGGTTTCCTTATCTCGTTTACGTTACTGATTGCCGTGCTGGCTAATTTGTTTGTATTGCCCTCGCTGCTGCTGAGCCTCGATAAACGCGCCACCACCAGAACCTTTGGAGACCCCGCTATTCATATCTTTGATGAAAACGACACAGATGTGGTGATCCCGCAAACCCAACAAATACAATCCGAACAATGAAAGGAATCATCCTGGCCGGAGGAGCCGGCACAAGGCTACACCCCCTCACGTTGGCTGTGAGCAAACAACTCATGCCCATCTACGACAAACCCATGATTTATTATCCGCTATCGGTACTGATGATGGCCGGTATCAAAGACATTCTTGTTATTTCCACTCCTTACGATCTGCCGCATTTCGAGCAACTGTTAGGCGACGGGGCGCAATTGGGTTGTTCTTTTCATTATGCAAAACAAGAAATACCCAATGGGCTGGCTCAGGCTTTTGTGATTGGTGCACCGTTTATTGGTAACCATAAGGCAGCATTAATCCTGGGCGATAACATATTCTACAGCACAGGCCTGCAAAAACTATTGCAGGAAAACAACGACCCTGATGGTGGTGTGATCTTTGCCTATCATGTTTCTGATCCCGAACGTTATGGCGTCGTGGAATTTGATAAAAATATGCGGGCCATCTCTATCGAAGAAAAACCCAAACAGCCTAAATCGAACTATGCTGTACCTGGTTTATATTTTTACGATAATACAGTATTAGCGATCGCAAAAAATCTACAACCCAGCCCGCGTGGTGAATATGAAATCACCGATGTAAACAAGGAATACCTCAAAATGGGCAAGCTAAAGGTAGGGATGTTGAGCCGTGGAACAGCCTGGCTCGATACCGGTACCTTTGCATCCCTTATCCAGGCTTCGCAGTTTGTACAAGTGATTGAAGACAGGCAGGGATTAAAAATTGGCTGCATCGAAGAAGTAGCCTATCGCATGGGGTTCATCAGCAAAGAACAGCTAATCAGCCTGGCCCAGCCATTGCTCAAGAGTGGCTACGGGCAATATCTGCTAGAGCTGAGAGAACACCATTGAGTAATATTTCTCACACAATCAGCACAAACATGGGCGCTAATCGCTATCTCGAACTGGTTGAAAATTCAATCGCTGGTATAGAGTATCCGTTGGTTCCAAAAGGCTTGTACGAACCCATCCGCTACACCCTTTCGAATACAGGCAAGCGCCTTCGGCCTGTGCTAACATTGATGAGCTGTGAATTGTTTGGCGGAAAAGCCGAAGATGCCATTTATCCGGCGGTGAGCCTTGAGCTGTTGCACAATTTTACCCTTATCCACGACGATATTATGGATCGGGCTCCTCTGCGCCGTGGATTAGAAACGGTTTACCGCAAATGGAACCTTAATATCGCCATCCTGGCAGGCGATACTTTGTTTGCAATGGCCTATGATTTCCTGAACCATACTCCGTCCGGAAAACTGCCACAGGTGTTGCATGTGTTCAACAGCATTGCCATTCAAATTTGTGAAGGGCAACAGCATGATATGAATTTCGAGCAAAAAAACGAAGTAAGTATTGACGAATACATGGAGATGATACGCTTGAAAACAGCGGTGTTTTTTGGTGGATGTATGCAAATCGGAGCCTTGATAGGTGGTGCCGATAAAAAACAAGCGGAACTTATTTACCAGTATGGCGAGCAGCTTGGCATTGCATTTCAGATGCAGGATGATATACTCGATGTTTTTGGTTCTGTAGAAACTTTTGGCAAGAAACCCGGTGGCGATATTGTGGCCAACAAAAAGACCCTCCTGTACCTTAATGCCCTTGAATTGGCCGATGCACCAACTTCAAAGCGATTAAAGAAACTTTATTCGATACAACCCAAGGATACTACTCATAAGGTTGAAGAAGTGATGCAAATCTTCGCCCAACTTAATATCCGACATCATGCTGAAAACTTGATGGATCAATTCTATGAATCAGCGCTTGAAAACCTGGCACAGATTGATGCCGATGCCAGCAGCAAGAAAGCTTTTAAGAATTTTACTCTCAATATGTTGAAAAGAAATAAAATAGATGGCCGTAAATAGGATTCGTATTTGCCTCAGTTACTAACACACAAAAACACTAAATCTCACTAAAAAAGACAGGTATAAAAAAATGCTGTGGTGTCATGCAAGTGCGGATTGAGGCCAATTTATTTTGCGCGAATTCAGAAGTTCTGGGTTTATTGTTCTTCGCTTCACGAACTCTCGCTTTCTGACTTACAGTTTGAAATGAAGTTTTTACAACCGCAGCTACGGGCTATTTTCCAAATCCCCGAGTAACTCCTCCCAACAGCGCATTTCTTTTTCAAGTTGAGATTTCAAGTTGTTGTAATGTTTGTATGATTTGGCATCGTTGAGCACTTCAAGGTAGCGTTGGGGGTCGGCAAGCATGGCATCCATACCTGCAATCTCTTTTTCGAGAATGGAAATTTGCTCTTCTGTTTTTTCAATCTGATTGCGCATCTTACGCAATTGTTTTTCGCGAATTTTGCGATCCTCCCATTGCAGCTTGCTGTCGGAAGTTTGCCGCTCAGGCTCCTTGGTTTTTGGGGTTGAAGAAGCCTGTTCAAGTGCATTCAGTGATTCGAGTTTGCGGGCTTGTAGAAAATCATACACATCGCCCAAGTATTCGCGTATGCCCTGGTTTTTGAACTCTATTACCTTATTGGTAAGGCCTTGCAGGAAATCGCGGTCGTGCGACACGATGATCATGGTTCCGGTGTATTGCAGCAAGGCATTCTTGAGTATGTCCTTGCTCAGCATGTCGAGGTGGTTGGTAGGCTCATCGAGCACCAACAGATTCACGGGTTTCAGCAGCAACCTTGCCAGGGCCAGGCGGGCTTTTTCTCCTCCAGAAAGTACTTTCACCTTTTTATCAACATCGTCGCTGCCAAACAGAAAACTGCCCAGCAGGTTGCGAACCTGAGTACGCATGGCTCCGGTGGCAGCGTCATCAATGGTTTGGAACACGGTTTTTTCGCCATCCATCAGCTCGGCTTGGTTCTGGGGAAAATAGCCTATGTGGGTATTATGTCCGGCTTTTACTTCGCCCTGATACTCCAATTCGCCTACAATGATCTTGCTGAGGGTTGTCTTGCCTTCACCGTTGCGTCCCACAAAAGCAACGGCATCGTTGCGCAGGATAGCAAAGTCGAGATTTTTTAACACTAAATGTTTGCCATAGGATTTGCTCATGGCATGCCCTTCAACCACTACTTTTCCGGAGCGGGGAGCAGGAGGAAACTTCACCCTTATCGATGATTTATCTGTATCTTCAATTTCAACCTTCTCCATTTTTTCGATTAGGCGAATGCGCGACTGCACCTGCCTGGCCTTGGTAGATTTGTACCTGAACCTTTCTATAAATCGTTCAACCTGTGTTATTTGCCGTTGCTGGTTTGAGTAGGCGGCCGCCTGTTGCTGGAGTTGTTCCTCGCGCATCTGCACATAGCCTGAATAAGAAGACGCAAAATCATAAATACGTCCTAACGATATTTCAATGGTTCGGGTGGTAATATTGTCGAGGAAAGCGCGGTCGTGCGAAACCAAAATCAAGGCTCCCGGATAGTCTTCCAGAAATTCTTCAAGCCATTGTATGGATTCGATGTCAAGGTGGTTGGTAGGCTCATCAAGCAATAAAAGGTTGGGGCGTTGCAGCAGAATTTTTGCCAGTTCAACCCGCATTTGCCAGCCACTGCTGAACTCTTTCATGGGCCGATGGAAATCTTCCCTTTTGAACCCCAGACCCAGCAGCACTTTCTCGGTATCGGCTTCCCGCGTTTGCCCACCGACGAGATGAAAACGATCGTTGGCTTCGTTGAGGCGGGTAATCAGTTTCATGTAATCTGCCGTCTCATAATCGGTTCGAGTGGCCATCTCATGGCCCAGCCGGTGGAGGCGTTGCTCCAGCGTGATGGCTTCGTGAAAAGCTTTCATGGCTTCAGCCAGTACGGTAGTGGTGCTCTGGGTTTCCAACTCCTGTGCCAAATATCCCACCGTATGCCCCTGAGGTATCACCACCACTCCTTTTTTGGGTTCGAGCAAGCGCGCCATGATGCGCAGCAGGCTGGTTTTGCCTGCTCCATTGCGGCCCACGAGCCCAATGCGGTCGCGGCTGTTGACTAAGAAGGAAACATCGTCGAAAATATAAGTCCCGGTGAAATGAACCGAAAGGTTGTTAACACTATACATGGGCGCAAAAGTAGCCATTTGGTGCTAATAGGATACGTGTCGCCATCAAATCCAAAATCTGTAGTTTCAAAGTATCCCGAAAATTAAATAATTAGGATAATTTTGTCAGGTCTGGCCTTAGTAGCGCAAAAAGCCCTATTTTTATTCAAAAATTTGATTTGATCTGATAGTCGTGTTTAAACATCCACTCTCATGCTCGTAAAAACCTATGGTAGCACCATTTATGGCATAAACGCCATCACCATCACTGTTGAAGTGAACATAGATGTTGGAGTACAGTTTTTCTTGGTAGGCTTGCCCGACAGTGCTGTGAAAGAGAGCCATCAACGCATTGAAGCTGCATTGCGCAACAACGGGTACAAGATTCCCGGAAAAAAAATAGTGATCAATATGGCTCCGGCCGATATTCGCAAAGAAGGTTCGGCCTACGACCTTACGCTTGCCATTGGTATCCTCGCCGCTTCGGAACAAATCAAGCACGATCAGGTGGGCGATTACATCATCATGGGTGAGCTTTCGCTCGACGGAAGCCTGCAACCCATCAAGGGGGCGCTGCCTATCGCCATCGAAGCACGCAAGCAAGGATTCAAGGGATTTATACTCCCAATGCAAAATGCCCGCGAGGCAGCCATTGTGAGCGATCTTGAAGTGTTTGGCATCGAAAACATAAAGCAGGCGATTGACTTTTTTGATGGAAAGGCAGAACTCACCAGGGAAGTTGTGAACACGCGCGAAGAATTTTATTCTCAACTAAACCTTTATGAGCACGACTTTTCGGATGTGAAAGGCCAGGAAAACATCAAACGAGCCCTTGAAATAGCAGCCTCGGGCGGGCACAATGTGATACTCATAGGCCCACCGGGTGCAGGTAAAACCATGCTGGCCAAGCGATTGCCATCCATCATGCCCCCGCTCAACCTGCACGAAGCCCTCGAAACCACCAAAATACACTCGGTGGCCGGAAAAATGAGCCGCAATTCATCTTTGATCTCAGTAAGGCCTTTCCGATCTCCACATCACACCATCAGCGATGTTGCATTGGTAGGAGGGGGGAGTAACCCCCAACCTGGAGAAATTTCTCTGGCACACAATGGGGTGCTTTTTCTTGATGAACTGCCAGAATTTAAGCGCACAGTACTTGAAGTACTTCGCCAACCCCTTGAGGATAGGGTTATTACCATCTCACGCGCCCGGCTCACGGTTGAATATCCAAGTAGTTTTATGTTGGTAGCAGCCATGAATCCCTGTCCCTGTGGCTTCTATAACCACCCCGACCGTGAATGTGTCTGCCCGCCCGGAACGGTTCAAAAATACCTGAACAAGATAAGCGGCCCATTGCTCGACCGTATTGATATTCAGATAGAAGTAGTTCCCGTACCTTTCAGGGAACTTTCGGACACCAGCACTTCAATATCCAGCAGCGTTGTGCGCGAGAGGGTGGTGGCGGCAAGAGAAATACAGGAAGATCGCTTTGCTGCCGACAAAAACATCCATTGCAATGCGCAGATCACCACCAAAATGCTACGAACCATCTGTAAACTTGATGATGCCGGATCAGCATTACTCAAAACCGCAATGGAAAAGCTCAGCCTGTCAGCACGGGCCTACGACCGTATATTGAAGGTGTCGAGAACCATTGCCGACCTGGACATGAGTGAGCATATCAAACCTGAGCATGTGGCCGAAGCAATTCATTATCGAAGCCTAGACAGGGAAACCTGGGGAGCGTAAATGCAAAATTAAAATGATCAGGTTAATAGTAAAATATGTTTGCTATCTATTCAGAGCCAAATCAAAGTTTGGCATCCACTCTCCTTTTGTTTTTCAATTTGTTAACGATGTTTTGAATGATAAAACAGTTTTTTCAGAATATCAGACGATTAATAAAACCATGCAGAAGTTTCATCGCTCCCGAAATATTATTGAAACTACTGATTTTGGAGCGTGTACCGGACAAAACACATACCGGACACACACCCGCCGGGTAAAAGAAATAGCCCGATTATCAGCTATTTCTGAAAGTATTGGCCGCTTACTTTTCAAAATGGTTCGTTACTATAAACCCGAACATATTCTTGAGCTTGGAACCTCATTGGGAATAAGCACTTTATATCTTGCGCTGGCAAATCCCGATGCAAGAGTTATTACCATCGAAGGCTGCGCAAATACTGCCGAAAGTGCTCAAAATAACTTTGATCAACACAACCTGAAGAATATTCAACTCCAGGTGGGTGAGTTTGGCAACCTGCTCGAAAAAGCCATTGAATCATTGCCACACCTTGATTTTGTGTTTATTGACGGCAATCACCGTAAGGAACCCACATTGAGCTATTTCAACACCTGCCTTCCCAAGGCCCACAACGAAACCATCTTCGTTTTCGACGACATTTACTGGTCGAAAGGCATGGAGCAGGCCTGGTGCCAGATCAAAGCCCATCCGCGGGTTACTGCAAGTATTGACCTTTTCAGTATTGGAATAGTATTTTTTAGGAAGGAATTGAGTAAGGAGGATTTTGTGATCAGGTTGCTGTGATTTGATTACTTCTTCGGTAAAACTTCGAAAACCAAAGAATGAGTATAAATGGATTCAGGAGGAAGTTGTGGTGATTTGTTCCTGGTTAGCATATCAAAACTATCGGCAAACAAGAGTTCAAAATCTTCAAAAACACTCCTGTCTCTGATTTGGCCACTTTTTCTGATAATTGGATCAAGGTTTAATGGCTTACTACTGGCAACAAGCTTAAACATTTCATTTCCAAATGGTTTGTTGAAAATAAACACACCAATGATGTCTTTGCTCTCATTAGGCTTTAGCTTGCAATCGCTTGCTGACTGACGAACACCATATCTATTTGTTACCGGAATAAGAATTTTAATGCTATCATCCGCAAGAATATCAATCATCATGGATTTTCACGGTAATATCAAACACGTAGATTCAAGAGTTTGTTGCGCCAGAGAAGATGAGTTTTTTGTTGTTTAGCCAATCGTATTTTGTTTGCTCAAAACGGGTCATAGTTTCAAGGATCAGAGGTAGGGTGCG
>JAUXXY010000157.1 GCA_030684735.1 Bacteroidales bacterium
TGCACCAGTATCATCATGGCGCTATTATGATAACATATACACCGAACGCTTCATGCGAACACCTCAGGAAAACCCGGAAGGCTATGACCTAAACTCGCCCATAAACTTTGCTAAAGACTACAAGGGCATGTTACTTATTGCGCACGGCACAGGCGATGATAATGTACACGTCGAAAACACCATTGAAATGCTTAATGCCCTTATTGCTGAGAACAAGAAGTTTGAATTAATGCTCTACCACAATCGCGATCATGGTATTTACGGAGGCAACACTCGCCTTCATTTATTTACACTGATGACGGATTTTATAGAGAAGGAGCTGTGAGGGGAGCAATAGCTTTATGAGCAGACAAGGATAACAACCCGGCTTGCTGTCGGAATTGGACATACGGATAAATGGTTGAAACATTCCAGCTCAATTGGTGGTGTAAACACATCAAACTGGTGTGGTCCAACTCGGTAAAATTTTTTTATGCATTGGGTTTGGACTTGAAGAAAATATTTGTAATTTTGCAGCCCAAAAAATAATGTAACAGCAGGAAAAAGAAATTTATGATCATTATACCCGTAAAAGAAGGCGAAAGCATTGATAAGGCTTTAAAAAAACTCAAACGTAAATTCGAAAAAACCGGCGTGGTTAGAGAGCTACGCGATAGGCAAAAGTTTACAAAACCTTCTGTGGTTAAACGCGAAGAAAGATTGAAGGCTGTGTACATCCAACAACTTCAGGATAACGCCAACATTTGATCCCTTGAGAGTTTCAGCGTTTCAAGAAAATATTTCGGAGACAAATTTGCTTTTCCGGCAATAAGGTTGTAATTTTATACGTTCAAATTACTGCCACAAATTGCGAGTAGATTTGTCTTTTATTTTATTGCCTATGGTTCTTGATACTTTTCTTCAGCATTTGGCCACTGAAAAGCACTATTCGTTACTTACCGTAAAAGCATACCGAAAGGACCTGGAGCAGTTCTTTGCTTATCTATCTGAAAATTACGATATTACAAATGCAGCGCATGCCGATCACTATATTATTCGATCATGGCTTGCCTCGTTGTTCGAAGACGGAATCAGCCCCCGCTCAATCAATCGGAAATTATCAGCACTCAAAACATTTTACAAGTTCTTGCAAGGCCAGCATGCGATTGCCGATAATCCCATGGGAAAAGTGGTTTCGCCTAAAGCAACAAAGAAGCTGCCAGAGTTTATTGATAAAGAATCAATGGACCGGCTTTTTAGCGAAATTGTTTTTAAAGAAGGTTTTGTTGGTGCCCGTGATCGCCTGGTGCTCGAGATACTATACTCAACCGGGATGCGTGTGTCTGAACTTGTAGCACTTCAAGAAAAAGACGTTGACCTGAGCCTTGGCCAGATGCGTGTAACAGGAACGGGAAATAAACAGCGGGTCATCCCATTTTGCCCTAAACTTGGCAAGCAGATTTCCGTATACATATATATTATACGAAGGGAGGTAGCAATCCAGGGAAGCAACAACTTCCTTATAACAACAAACAACGGGCAAAAGGCATATCCCCGTTTGATTTATGGTATCGTTCACAAATACCTGGCGCTGGTGACGACAAAAACCAAGAAAAGCCCTCATGTACTCAGGCACACTTTTGCCACTTTAATGTTGAATAATGGCGCCGACCTCAACGCGATAAAAGAACTGCTTGGCCATGCCAGCCTGGCAGCTACGCAGGTTTATACTCACAACACCATTGACCGATTGAAAAAGATTTATCAACAAGCACATCCGAAAGCTTAAAAAAAGGAGGATATCATGAAGATTAGTATTACTACAGTAAGATTTAAGTCCGACTCAAAACTCGACGATTTCGTTCAAGAGAAAGTCGAAAAACTCTCAGGATTCTATGATGGCATCATCGCTTCCGAGGTTACCCTGAAACTCGATAATAATGATAAGCAGGAGAACAAAGTTGCCGAAATCAAACTTAATATTAGAGGTAACGACCTTTTTGCTAAGAAACAAAGCAAAACATTTGAAGAAGCAGTTGATTTATCTGTTGAAGCAATTCGTAAACAATTGACAAGGTATAAAGAGAAAATTCGTCTATAAAAAAATTATTTTTCAAAGAATTTTGGTAGTTAGCTGGAATGTTTATACTTTTGCAGTCCTTTTTTAAGAAGGGCTGCTTTTTTATGGCA
The DNA here is from genome assembly GCA_030684735.1 of Bacteroidales bacterium. Taxonomy (GTDB): domain Bacteria; phylum Bacteroidota; class Bacteroidia; order Bacteroidales; family JAAYJT01; genus JAAYJT01. The sequence continues at coordinate 2,170 of JAUXXY010000157.1, forward strand.
GTTAGCCCGCCGATGTAGCTCAGTTGGCCAGAGCAGCTGATTTGTAATCAGCGGGTCGGGGGTTCGAATCCCTCTATCGGCTCTGTTCTTTGTTATGTTTTTTTGTTGTCTGGGGAGGTACCAGAGCGGTCAAATGGGGCAGACTGTAAATCTGTTGGCGAAGCCTTCGGAGGTTCGAATCCTCCTCTCCCCACTCGCTCTTAATAAGCGGAAGTAGCTCATTTGGTAGAGCGAAAGCCTTCCAAGCTTTAGGTGGCGGGTTCGAATCCCGTCTTCCGCTCTATACGAAACAAACATATTAGTATAGTTTTTTGTTATAGTTCTTTACATTATGTGTTTATGCCGAGTCAGCTCATAGACTGCGCATCAAAATAGTCCGGAAGTGGCCACTGGGTGTATGCCAGCGTTCGACTGAGCTCACGCCGAAATCTGGCGGAAGGCAAAAAAGATTAGCCGATGTAGCTCAGGGGTAGAGCACTTCCTTGGTAAGGAAGGGGTCACGAGTTCAATTCTCGTCATTGGCTCAAGGTTTGTAAACAAGTAAATATTTTTAATTCATAATTCTCGATCAAAATGGCAAAAGCAAAATTCCTACGTACAAAACCTCACGTCAACGTTGGCACAATCGGCCACATTGACCACGGAAAAACCACCCTCACGGCAGCTATCACTCTTATTCTATCCGAAAAGGGATTATCTGAATACAGGTCGTTCGATTCGATCGACAATGCTCCCGAAGAAAAAGAAAGAGGTATCACCATCAACACTGCACACGTTGAGTATCAAACAGAGAACAGGCATTATGCACACGTTGACTGTCCTGGCCACGCTGACTATATTAAGAATATGGTAACAGGTGCTGCCCAAATGGACGGTGCTATCATAGTTGTTGCAGCCACTGATGGCCCCATGCCCCAAACCCGCGAACACATCCTTCTCGCCCGTCAGGTTGGTGTTCCCCGCTTAGTAGTGTTTATGAACAAAGTAGACCTGGTTGACGACGAAGAATTGCTCGAATTGGTTGAAATGGAAATACGCGAACTGCTTACCTTCTATGGATTCGATGGCGACAATGCCCCTGTTATCCGTGGATCGGCCTTGGGAGGCCTGAACAAAGAACCGATTTGGGTCGAGAGAATTATCGAACTCATGAAGGCTGTTGATGAGTATATTCCTTTGCCGGTTCGCGACCGCGATAAAGATTTTCTGATGCCTGTTGAAGACGTGTTCTCGATTACTGGCCGTGGTACTGTGGCCACTGGCAGGATTGAAACAGGTGTTATTAAGGTTGGCGAGTCCGTTGATATCATTGGCCTTGGCGCCGAAAAACTAAAATCAGTTGTTACCGGTGTTGAAATGTTCCGTAAACTACTCGACACAGGTGAAGCTGGCGACAACGCTGGTCTGTTGCTCCGCGGTATTGATAAAGATGCCATCCGTCGTGGTATGGTAATTGCGAAACCCGGTTCAATTAAGCCGCATAAAGAATTCAAGGCTCAGGTTTACATCCTGAAGAAAGAAGAAGGCGGACGCCATACTCCTTTCCACAACAGGTATCGTCCCCAGTTCTACTTCAGGACTACTGACGTAACCGGTGAAATTATTTTGCCCGAAGGCGTTGAAATGATCATGCCTGGCGATAATCTCACCATTACTGTACACCTGATCCATGAAATCGCCCTGAACCTGAACCTTCGTTTTGCTATCCGCGAAGGCGGACGCACCGTCGGAGCAGGCCAGGTAACTGAAATTCTTGATTAGAACATTGATCAGGAGCATCCCGATCAGGGCACTCCTGGTTGCAAAACTTAAGGTCATCGGTCTAGGTTTACGGGTGTAGCTCAATTGGTAGAGTAGCGGTCTCCAAAACCGTTGGTTGGGAGTTCGAGTCTCTCCACCCGTGCTAAAATGCATAATTATGGCAAAACTAAAAATTAAAGAATACGTCAGCGAAAGTTACGATGAGCTGATGCATAAAGTATCATGGCCTACATGGAGTGAGCTGCAAAGCAGTGCCTTGGTTGTATCCATTGCTTCCTTGATAATCGCATTTGTCGTTTATCTGATGGATAAATCATTTCAAACCATCATAGAACAATTTTACAGGCTTGTTTGATGAAAGTGCTGCTTAACATTTATTATACTCTGGTATTAATTCTTTTCAATTTCATCAATTAACATGGGCGATCAGGTCAAGAAATGGTACGTAATACGCACCATTACAGGAAATGAAAAGAAGGTGAAGCATTACATTGAGTCAGAACTGAATCGCTTGGGGATTCAGGATTACGTTTCTCAGATTCTTATCCCAACCGAAAAGATTTATCAAATTCGGAAAGGAAAGAAGGTGAGCAAGGAGCGTAACTTTTTCCCGGGCTATGTACTGCTTGAAGCTACCCTGACCGGCGAAGTTCCGCACACCATCCGTAATGTTCCGGGCGTACTCGGATTCCTCGGATCAAAGGATGTACCTCAGCCTATGCGCATGAGCGAGGTAAACCGCATCCTGGGCAAGGTGGACGAAATGTCGGACAAAGGTGAAGAACTCAATGTGCCATTCATCATCGGTGAAACCGTCACTGTAATTGATGGACCATTTAACAGTTTCAGCGGTGTGATTGAAGAGATCAATGAAGAGAAGAAGCGTTTAAAAGTAATGGTGAAAATCTTCGGTCGCAAAACACCCCTTGAATTAAGTTTTATGCAAGTTGAAAAAGAATAATGCCAAAACCTGCCCTTTGGGGGTAGTATATTTTTAATTAATCATCTATTAGCTAATTAAACATGGCAAAAGAAGTAGCCGGGATTATTAAGTTGCAGATAAAAGGTGCAGCAGCTAATCCTTCTCCACCGGTAGGGCCAGCTTTGGGTTCAAAAGGTGTGAACATCATGGAGTTTTGTAAACAGTTTAATGCCCGCACACAAAATTCTGCTGGCAAGCTGATCCCCGTGATCATAACAGTTTTCAAAGACAAGTCGTTCACCTTCATTGTGAAAAACCCCCCTGTTGCTGTTCAATTAATGGAAGCTGCAAAGGCAAAAAAAGGTTCAGCCGAACCTAATCGCATAAAAGTTGCCTCCATCACTTGGGAGCAAGTGCAGGCGATCGCTGAATCAAAAATGCCCGATTTGAATGCTTTCACAGTAGAGGCTGCGATGAGGATGGTTGCCGGAACCGCCCGTAGCATGGGCTTAACAATCAAAGGCAAAGCACCTTTTGGTGACAACTAACATCAAAGGCCAAACAGTAAACACACCTCCTAAAATTCAAAAGGAAAATAGCAATGGTTACAATTACAAAAAAAAGAAAAGAAGCTCTGGTTAAATTTGATAAAAACACGGTTTACCCATTATCCGAAGCAGCAAAGCTAGTAAAGGAAATTACCTACACCAATTTTGATGCCTCAGTTGATCTCGATGTTCGCCTCGGTGTTGATCCTCGTAAAGCCAATCAAATGGTGAGGGGGATTGTTACCCTACCGCACGGAACAGGTAAAACCATTAGGGTATTGGTGCTTTGCACTCCCGACAAAGAAGACGAAGCCAGAGATGCGGGTGCTGATTACGTGGGTCTTGATGACTTTATCCAACAGATTAAAAGCGGATGGACCGATGTGGATGTGATCATTACTATGCCGACGGTAATGCCAAAAATTGGCGCCCTTGGTAAAATTCTCGGCCCCCGCGGACTGATGCCCAATCCCAAAGCCGGGACGGTGACAATGGAAGTTGGAAAGGCAGTGAAAGAAGTAAAAGCCGGCAAAATTGATTTTAAAGTTGATAAATACGGCATCATTCATGCCGGAATCGGCAAGGTTTCCTTCACCCCTGACCAAATTATCGAGAACGCCAGGGAGCTGTTACAAACCATTGTGAAACTGAAACCAACGGCTGCAAAAGGCACCTACATGAAAAGTGTTTTTCTCTCAAGTACCATGAGCCCGGGAATTCACATTGACGCAAAATCAATCGCCCTTTAATTGTTTTGTATGGTACGTTGCTTCGTGTCATTTTAATTCTTGACCATTAAGCATCAAACCAGTTGAATCACATCTGAAAAATAACGGACGGAGTAATGAAAAAGGAAGAAAAGACCCAACTAATCGAAACCCTAACTGAGCAATTGAAAGACATCAAGTGCTTGTATATCACCGACATATCGAAATTGAATGTTGAAAAAACCAACCAACTGCGCCGCTTATGCTATAAGCGCGATGTCAGGTTGATGGTTGTTAAAAACACTTTATTAAGGAAAGCCCTTGAAAAAACCGGTAAGGATTATACATCTCTCTTCCCGGTGCTCAATGGGTCAACATCTATCATGTTTGCCGAAATGGCCAAAGACCCTGCCAAGCTCATCCAGGAGTTCCGGAAAACAAATCCGAAGCCCATACTTAAGGGAGCCTACGTAGAGGAAATGACTTATTTGGGCGATGACCAGCTGCCTTTCCTTATAAGTATAAAATCGAAAAATGAACTTGTCGGCGATCTTGTCGCCCTACTGCAATCACCTGCCCGCAATGTCATTTCGGCACTGCAGTCGGGTGGTGGAAAACTTGCAGGGATTCTAAAAGCCTTATCAGAAAAGGAATTCGCAAACTGATGTATCATCAGACATCAATGCAATTATTTGCATCATCATAGAAAAAATAAATTTTAAACATTAACTGAACACTTAAATATCAAACAAAAATGGCAAACTTGAAAGCTTTTGCAGAACAACTTGTGAACTTGACCGTTAAAGAAGTCAACGAATTAGCAAAGATTCTGAAAGAAGAATATGGAATTGAACCAGCCGCTGCAGCACCTGTAATGGTTGCTGGAGGTGCTTCAGCCGATGCAGCTCCTGTTATAGAAGAACAAACCGCTTTTGATGTAATCCTCAAGAGTGCAGGTGCCGCTAAACTGGCTGTTGTGAAAATGGTGAAAGAGCTTACCAGCCTTGGACTGAAAGAAGCCAAGGAATTGGTTGATGCTGCTCCTAAGGCGATCAAAGAAGGTATCACCAAGGACGAAGCTGAAGCGCTGAAAAAGCAGCTTGAAGAAGCTGGCGCTGAAGTCGAACTCAAGTAGTTCGACATTTCTGTGAATTAAAGACCACTCCTTCCCGAAGTGGGAAGGGTGGTCTGTTTCAGACTGTTAACGTTCCATATGTGCCCTAAGAAACAATTTGGCTGCAAACCTTAAAACCCCTTTAACCTTGGCAATACAAAAACTTAAGAAAGTTAGTTTCGCATCTGCTCAGATTAAAGCCGATTATCCCGATTTTCTTGATATCCAGATAAAATCGTTTCAGGATTTTTTCCAATTGGAGACCATTCCTGAAAACAGGATGAATGAAGGCTTATACAAAGTTTTTTCTGAAAACTTTCCCATCACAGATGCCAGAAACAATTTTGTCCTTGAATTTCGGGACTATTTCATAGATCCACCACGGTATTCGATTGAAGAATGTATTGAGCGAGGTCTTACTTACAGTGTTCCTCTGAAAGCCAAGCTTAAACTTTTCTGTACCGACCCTGAACACGAAGACTTTGAAACAATTGTGCAGGATGTTTATCTTGGTATGATTCCTTACATGACACCCAGAGGTACATTTATCGTCAATGGAGCTGAGAGGGTAGTGGTTTCTCAGTTGCACCGTTCACCAGGAGTATTTTTCGGAACATCATACCATACTAACGGGCAGCAGCTTTTTTCGGCGCGCATCATCCCTTTTAAGGGATCCTGGATAGAATTTACGACCGATATCAACAACGTAATGTATGCATATATTGATCGTAAGAAGAAATTACCTGTCACCACCCTATTGCGGGCCATCGGATTTGAGAGCGATAAAGACATACTCGAAATTTTCGATTTGGCCGAAGAAATAAAAGTGAGCAAAGCAAGCCTTAAAAAGGTTGTCGGAAGCCGACTTGCGGCCAGGGTATTGAAATCATGGATTGAGGATTTCGTGGACGAAGATACCGGCGAGGTTGTTTCTATCGAACGTAATGAAGTAATTATTGATAGAGAAACAGAGATTGAAAATCATCATGTAGATACAATTCTTGATGCAGGTACAAAAACCATCCTCGTTCATAAAGAGAGTGCCAATGTGCAGGATTATGCTGTGATATTCAATACTTTGCAAAAAGATACAGCAAATTCTGAAAAAGAAGCTGTGGAGTTCATCTACCGCCTTTTACGTAATGCAGAACCTCCTGACGTAGAAACAGCCCGAGGGATCATTGACAAGCTGTTCTTCTCCGACAAACGTTACGATTTGGGCGAAGTGGGCCGCTACAGGATCAATAAAAAACTGAACCTTGGTACTTCACTCGATACCCGTGTCTTGACAAAAGAAGATATAATTTCAATCATCCGTTATTTAATTGGTCTTATCAACTCGCGAACAGAAGTAGATGATATTGACCACCTTAGCAACAGGCGTGTTCGCACTGTTGGCGAACAGCTATATAACCAGTTTGGAGTTGGGCTTGCCCGCATGGCCCGCACCATTCGCGAACGAATGAATGTACGCGATAACGAAGTATTTTCACCCACTGACCTGATCAATGCCAAAACCCTATCCTCAGTAATCAATTCGTTTTTTGGCACTAATCAACTATCGCAGTTCATGGATCAAACCAACCCACTTGCTGAGTTGACTCACAAGCGAAGGATTTCGGCACTGGGACCTGGTGGTTTATCACGCGAACGTGCAGGATTTGAAGTACGTGACGTGCATTACACACATTATGGCAGGTTATGTACTATTGAAACTCCCGAAGGACCAAATATCGGGCTAATCTCGTCCCTTTGTGTTTATGCTAAGATTAACAGGATGGGTTTCATCGAAACTCCTTATCAACAAATGGTTGATGGCCGGGTAATGCTCGACCAACCATTCATATACCTGAGTGCTGAAGAAGAAGAAAGCAAGGTTATCGCCCAGGCCAAGACAAAGATGGAAAAGAACGGAATGATCATTGCCGAAAAAGTGAAGGCAAGACATTTTGCTGATTATCCTATTGCGGAAAGAGAAAAAATTAACCTGATTGATGTGGCACCAAACCAGATTGCCTCGATAGCTGCCTCACTTATCCCTTTTCTCGAACACGACGATGCTAACCGTGCACTCATGGGTTCAAACATGATGCGGCAGGCTGTGCCTTTGCTAAAACCCGAGATTCCAATTGTGGGTACAGGGCTTGAAGAGGCCGTAGCTCGGGATAGCAGAGTCCTTATGCATGCCGAAGGTAATGGTATTGTAGAATATGTTGATTCCACCATGATCGTAATTCGGTATACCCGTAGCGAAAACGAAAGGCTTGTTAGCTTCGAGGACGACCTTAAAACCTACAACCTAACTAAGTTTTCCCGAACAAACCAGAATACGAGTGTGAATCTCAGGCCAATTGTCAGAAAAGGCGAAAAAGTCAGCAAAGGCCAAGTTCTTTGCGAAGGGTATGGCACACAAAAAGGATCGCTTGCCTTAGGCCGTAACCTGATGGTTGCTTTTATGCCTTGGAAAGGCTATAACTTTGAAGACGCAATCGTTATCTCGGAACGCGTTGTTCGTGAGGACATTTTTACTTCGGTGCATATCGAAGAGTTTGTGTTGGAGGTGCGCGATACCAAACGTGGTGTCGAAGAATTGACCAATGACATACCAAACGTAAGCACTGAAGCCACTAAGGATCTTGATGAGAACGGTTTGATTCGCATCGGCGCCGAAGTAAGAGAAGGCGATATCCTCATCGGAAAGATAACTCCGAAAGGCGAAAGCGATCCCACACCCGAAGAAAAGCTGCTGCGTGCCATCTTTGGCGACAAAGCTGGCGATGTGAAGGATGCTTCACTAAAAGCACCCCCTTCAATGAATGGCATTGTAATTGATAAGAAGCTTTTCTCCAGGGTTTTAAAAGACAAGAAGTTGAGAGCCAAAGAAAAGGATTTCGTGAAGAGTCTTGACGAAGAATACCATAAGCATTCCAACGAGCTTAAAACCAAATTGGTTGATAAGTTGACTGTGTTGCTCAACGGAAAAACTTCACAGGGTGTGTATAACAACTTCAAAGAAGAAATTATCCCTCGTAAAACCAAGTTTACCCATAGATTACTCATGGGTGTTGATTATCTGAATATCAATCCCAATAAATGGACCACCGATAAGGATAAAAACGACTTAATCAAGGCTCTGATCAATAACTATTCTATTAAGTTTAAAGAGATTTTGGGGGTTTATAACCGTAGAAAGTTCGTAGCTACAGTCGGTGATGAGTTGCCAAATGGAATTGTTCAGATGGCAAAGGTCTATGTGGCAAAGAAGCGTAAAATCACTGTGGGTGATAAAATGGCTGGCCGTCACGGAAACAAGGGTATAGTTGCCAAGATCGTTCGCGACGAAGACATGCCTTTCTTGTCCGATGGAACACCGGTTGACATTGTTCTTAACCCATTAGGTGTTCCATCGCGTATGAATCTTGGCCAGATTTATGAAACCATCCTCGGCTGGGCGGGCATAAAACTGGGCATACAATTTTCGTCACCTATCTTTGATGGCGCAAATATTGACCAGATAAATGATTACTTAAAACAGGCAGGCTTACCCGAAAACGGGCAGGTTTACCTTTATGACGGAGGCACGGGCGAACGCTTTGACCAACCAGCAACGGTAGGATACATCTATATGATGAAGCTTCACCACATGGTTGACGATAAGATGCACGCACGCTCCATTGGTCCTTACTCTCTCATCACTCAGCAACCACTGGGCGGTAAGGCGCAGTTTGGAGGCCAGCGCTTTGGTGAAATGGAAGTGTGGGCACTCGAGGCTTTCGGTGCGGCTAATATTTTGCAGGAGGTGCTCACCGTGAAATCGGACGATGTGGTGGGGCGCGCTAAAGCATACGAGGCCATTGTGAAAGGTCAGAATATGCCAATTCCTGGCATTCCTGAATCGTTCAATGTCCTTGTTCATGAACTTCAAGGGTTGTGTCTGAACATTTCATTCGATTAGCCCAATGAGTTACCAGATATCAGTTTTAGATATTGGGGATTTATTTTGACATAAAATTAACCATTTTCAAATGGCTTTTAGAAAAGAGAATTCCGTCGGAAGTAATTTTTCGAGCATCACAATCAGTCTTGCTTCTCCCGAAAATATACTCGAAAGTTCGAGCGGTGAAGTGCTGAAACCCGAAACAATCAACTACAGAACCTACAAACCTGAACGCGATGGGTTGTTCTGTGAGCGAATTTTTGGACCCGTTAAAGACTGGGAATGTCATTGTGGCAAGTATAAACGAATACGTTACAAGGGTATCGTATGCGACCGCTGCGGGGTTGAGGTTACCGAAAAGAAAGTACGCCGCGAACGCATGGGGCACATCCAATTGGTTGTGCCAGTTGCCCATATATGGTTTTTCAGGTCACTGCCCAATAAAATTGGTGCACTGCTTGGTGTCACCACCAAGAAGATGGAAATGATAATCTACTACGAAAAATATGTAGTCATCAATCCAGGTACCAAGCAGCACGATGGTATTCAATATCTCGACTTCCTTTCTGAGGAAGAATATTTTGATATCATTGATACCCTTCCGAAAGAAAATCAATATCTCGACGACAAGGATCCTGATAAATTTATAGCAAAGATGGGCGCTGAAGCGCTGCATGACCTGCTTGCAAGGCTCGACCTTGATAAGGAATCATTTGAGTTGCGCGACCGTGCCAACAAAGAAACTTCCCAACAGCGTAAACAAGATATTTTAAAGCGTTTGCAGGTCTTCGAAGCATTTCGCGATGGACAAAAACGTACCGACAACCGTCCTGAATGGATGGTTGTAAAGGTTGTTCCTGTAATCCCACCTGAACTTCGGCCCCTGGTACCACTCGATGGCGGACGTTTTGCCACAAGCGACCTGAACGACCTTTATCGCAGAGTTATTATTCGCAACAATCGCCTAAAAAGGCTTATCGAAATAAAGGCTCCCGATGTGATTATGCGAAATGAAAAGCGCATGTTGCAGGAAGCCGTTGATTCGCTTTTTGACAACTC
>JAUXXY010000140.1 GCA_030684735.1 Bacteroidales bacterium
TTTGGTTAAAATACTGATTTCCATTTTGCCTGGTCAATTGAAAATAGAGTTACCTACCTGAAATATAACACACCCATTAATGCTATCTGTAAAGTCTTATACTAAAACTTATACATATTATCTTCAATGAGTTTATCGGCAATGCGGCGGCGGGCGTTCTTCACATTTACACCTTTAACACAGCACAGTGATTTAACGATTGATGCGTATTTTTCAGCTTCTTCACCTGTGTGAATAGTATAGGCGGCATCAAGACCCCACTTGCGGATTTTTGAAGCAGCATCAAAGATAAACACATCTAACATGTCTCTGTAAACCGCCACAGCTTCGACATCTTTCATCCCTTCGAGTTTTTCAACCCTCAGGGCAAGTGATTCGCCAATATACAGTTCCGAAATAATGTCGGTGATGTTGTTCATCACTTCCTGGTCATGAACCAATTGCTTTCCAATAGTTTTATAGGCAGTATTTGAAAGTAATACTGCAATTTTCTTGAAGCTTTTCAGGCAACAATGTTTCTCTTCATAATAACCCAGCCCATTTAACTTGCATCCACATAAAAAATCCTGCTCCGCCAAAATCTTTTCAGCTTCGCCAAACAAATCAAAATCACCTTTCATGGCACGTTTCATGGCTGTGTTGGAAACCAGCAGTCTGTTGATTTCGTTTGTGCCTTCAAAAATGCGGTTGATTCTTGAATCACGATAAGCGCGTTCAATTTCCATTTCGGCCGAATAACCCATACCACCGTGAATCTGGACACCTTCGTCAACTATGTAGTCAAGTACCTCTGAGCCGTACACTTTCAGAATAGCATCCTCAACGGCAAAGTGGCTGATGGCCTCTATTGAAGCACGACCATAGTCTTCGAAATTTTGTTTGTATTCTTCCAATAACACATCAATGTCCTTACTCACCCTGTATGTGGCTGATTCATGAGCAAATGTCCGAATGACCATTTCGGCAAGTTTGTGTTTTATTGCTCCGAAGGTTGAAATAAGTGAACCAAACTGTTTACGTTCGTTGGCATATTGTACTGATTGCGTAATCGCCTGTTTGGCGGCACCAATCACATTGGCTCCCAGTTTCATACGCCCCATGTGCAGAATGCTTAATGCAATACGATATCCTTCACCGCGTGAACCAATTAGGTTTTCAACAGGAACGTTCACATCATTGTAATAGATTTGCGCTGTTGATGAACCTTTAATTCCCATCTTATGCTCATCCTGTCCGATGATTACGCCAGGCCAGTTGCTTTCAACAATAAATGCGCTGAGCACTCTGTCATTGTCAATTTTGGCAAAAACAACCTGAATATCGGCAAATCCGGCATTTGTTATCCACATTTTCTGACCGTTCAAAATATAGTATATTCCGTCGGCACTGAGAGTGGCTCCCGTTTTTCCGGAATTGGCATCGCTTCCTGCACCGGGTTCGGTAAGACAGTAAGCTCCGATGAATTCACCAGAAGCAAGCTTCGTAACATATTTCAGGCGCTGCTCATCATTGCCGTAATACATGATTGGTAGTGTGCCAATGCCACAATGTGCCATAAAAGCTACTGAGAATGAATAACCGGTACCCACCATCTCGGCAGCAAGCATCTGCGTGACAAAATCCTGACCGAAACCACCAAATTCTTCGGGAATGGAAATGCCCATTAAACCAAACTCACCCGACTTTTTCAGCAGGGATTTCATCAGTTCTCTGTCGCCCTTGTCAAGTGCATTAAGATTTGGTTTTACTTCGGTTTCAATAAATGAACGGAAAGTGTCAGCTATCATCAGTTGTTCTTCGTTGAACTCTTCGGAAATAAATATATCTTGTGCTTTGGTATTTCTGACTAAAAACTCGCCGCTTTTAAGAATTTTCTGATCTCTCATAAATGTTGTTTTGGATTTCTTGGATTTGCAAAGTTTTAAAAGTTCACAAATTCTCAATTATTGAAGATTTGTCGGAATTAATCAGTGGGTTCTGATTACAATCGTTGCAGTCAAGGCTTCTGTTATACATAAACATGGCCCGTGCGCTCATGCCCATGCTGCTAAAACCCCCGTCGTGATAAAGGTTTTGCATGGTAACCTTGCGGGTCAGATCTGAAAAAAGTGTGATGCAGTAATCGGCGCATTCATCACCTGTGGCATTTCCGAGTGGCGACATGCGTTCAGTAAAATCCAACAAACCACTAAAGCCTTTTATTCCCAGGCCGGCGGTGGTTGGTGTAGGCGATTGCGATATGGTGTTGACCCTGATTTTTTTTTCCCTACCATAAATGTATCCAAAACTGCGAGCGATGGACTCGAGAGCAGCTTTGGCATCGGCCATGTCATTATATTCAAAAAGTGTACGTTGGGCGGCAATGTATGATAAGGCTACTATACTGCCCCATTCGTTGATTGCGTCAAGTTTTTTGGCTGTTTGTATTATTTTATGAAAGGATATAGCCGATATATCCAAGGTTTTCATGAAGTTATCATAGCTGATCTGATCATAAGGAACCTTTTTGCGCACATTTGGCGACATCCCAATAGAATGCAGCACAAAATCGAGTTTACCATCAACATGTTTCATGGCTTTACTGAACAAACCAGCGAGGTCGTTAACATTGGTGGCATCGGCCGGCACAACAATGCTCCCGATTTTTGCTGCAAGTGCATTCACATCGCCCATCCTTATGGCCAGTGGTGTATTGGTAAGCACAACTCTTGCCCCTTCTTCATACGCTCGCTCTGCTACTTTCCATGCAATTGAATGTGCATTCAGGGCGCCAAAAATCAAACCCTTCTTGCCTTTTAATAAGTTGTTGGCCATAATTTTATGCTTTATCCATATTGTTGGCATCTTCTACTCACCTCTATTGTTCCTGATGAAATGAGGGGGTAAAAGTACATCAATTTCTCAATACACATGCAGTTTTGCGAATACCTACCTAGAGATCAGCTCTTGGGCGGCCTTCAACCCTGTTTCGGTCACCTGTTCATCGCTAAGCATCTTTGCGATCTCAAAAACCCTTTCTTCAGGATCAAGCAAGCGTATATTCGAGCGCATATCATGTTCGGTATTTTCTTTGAAAACAAGAAAATGCGACTTTGCTTTGGCGGCAATCTGCGGTAGGTGGGTTATTGTGATTACTTGCATTGATTGGGCCATTTGCTGCATCATATTACCCATCTTTCCTGCAATTTCGCCCGAAAGGCCACTGTCAATTTCGTCGAAAACCATAGTAGGTAATTTTTTACGGCCTGAGAGAAGATGTTTAACTGACAACATCACACGCGACAATTCGCCTCCTGAAGCTATATTCGAAAGTTCCTTTAACTCTCCTCCCCTATTGGCGTTGAATAAAAAGGTAACTTTATCAAACCCATCTTTATTGAGTTCTGCGGTATTGCTAATTTCTATTCTTATGTTTGCCTCAGGCATACCTAATTGCTTTATCAAAGTCAAGAGCTCCAATGCAAACGGAGAAGCAGCGTTTTTTCGTTTGGCAGATAACTCGTTGGCGAGCGCTGAAACAATTTCCTCCTGATGCTTCAATTGTTTTTCGGTATGTGCAATTCTATCGCTCAATGAAACAATGTTATCAAGCCTGATTGCAAACTCAGATTTCATCGCAAGTAAGTCCTTAACGCTATTGGTGCGGTGCTTTTGTTGAAGATGGTATATAATACTTAGCCTCTCATTAATATGTTCGATTCTGAGGGGGGTGTATACCACCGTGTCGTCTATTCTAGCGAGTTCCCGACTAATGTCGCCCAATTCTATATATATGGTATCAAGACGCTGACAAATCTCCTTGAAGGCAGGATGAAACTCCGCCGCCCTCCTTAGCGCAACTTGTGCTTCGGTTAGCCTTGACTGTATGCTACTGTCTTCGTAAGCAAGCAATTGCATTGTCGAATAGAGTACAGTCTTGATTTCCTCAGCATGCGTTTGTATTCTAAGCTCCTCTTCAAGTTCTTCCTGTTCACCCACAATAAAAGCAGCATTGTTCAACTCTTCAAACAGGAACTGATAGTAATCCTGGTCGCGTCTGGCCTTGTTGTCTTCTTCGCGCAGGTGCTGCAAATGTGTTATAAGCAAACCTAGTTGTTTAAATTCGGCCTGGTACTTGTTAACCATCGCATTATTTCCAGCATAATCATCAAGAATATCCCGCTGCGCCGCATAATTGTTTAATGTGATAACAGCATTTTGAGAGTGTATGTCTACGAGGCTCATTCCCAGTTCCTTCAGAAGCTGTAATGACACGGGTGTGTCGTTGATAAAAGCCCTTGATTTTCCGTTAGGCAATATTTCGCGTCGTATGATCGCTTGCTCCCCGTAGTCGAGATCATTTTTCCCGAAAAATTCTTCCAATGAATAACCGCTTACCAGGAAAGTGCCTTCGATGACGCATTTTTTTGTTGTATCGAGCAACACTTGGGTGTCAGCGCGTTGGCCAAGGATAAGAGAGAGCGCCCCGATAATAATGGATTTTCCTGCACCAGTTTCACCGGTAATTACAGCAAAACCATCACCGACAGCAATTTCAAGCTGGCGAATTAGTGCATAATTTTCGACTTTAAGATGCTGCAGCATGTCCTGGTTCTTGATGCTGATGGCTAAAGTAATAAAAAGACGGATACAAAGCCTGCAACTTAGAGATTTTGCGGAGTCATGATCCGCTGGTAGGTGGATGAATTGGCGGGATCAATTTCTTTAAGGATACCGACTATCCTGGGTTTATCCATATCGTTGGCCTGTGAATAAATATTCACGATTTCATCTCTTTTAGCCTCGAGCAGGAGCTGCATCAAGTACAACCCAGGCCTTTGGCGGTTGGCCTGCCGCATCATTTCGAGACTTTCGGAGATAGCCAGTCTGCCCAACTCCATGTTTTCTGTCATCACATCCAATCCACGGCGATGATAGAGATAAATACTCTCCCTAAGAGGACTATATGCGCCATTCAGTAGGTTCTCGATGAGCCAATATCGGTTGCGTTGACTCTCGTATGCTTTCCATCCCTTTTCAATGGCGTTTTGGGCGGTGCTAACAACGCCCATGGCCTTTTCGTAGTAAGGTGTGCCACCGAATTTTGAATAAGAGTCAGCATCAAAGCCAAGAAAAATGTAAGCATAAAAAGCCATAAGCGATGTAAGGTTCGATGTAAATGACCCATCGGAATAATCAAGGGGTTGCTGATCAATATACCTGATATGGAGATCGCGATCCACATGGTTTAAAATAATGCAGTTGTAGTTGGTCCGATACACTGGCCGGCGTAATATCAGATTCATCCTTCCTTTATATTCGTCGCTTCCTAACCTTTCGGAGAGGGTGATCATTATTGTACCCTCAATTCTTTCATCGGGTTTGAAATTATAGTTAGTCCAATTTCGTGAGTTAATAAACTCGTTGATTGATGTTTGAAGGTTTTGAAAAATCTGGATATCTGTGCCCTCTAGTTGTTGTGCATTCACAGATACTGAGATCATAAACTCTTGCGAACGCAGGGTTAGTGTAAAAAAAAGTAGAAAAAAAAGAAGTAAATGCCTCATTGACTGAATTTTTGTGTTTCAGGCAGATTGCCTGCTCATAAAATCAAAGATATAATCGGCGATGTCTGCAGCAACTTCGGTCTTTGGTTTCAATTCGTAAGCAGTATCCCTGCCCTTGGTATCGAGGATGGTGATTTTGTTGTTCGAACCCCCAAAGCCTGCACCTTCATCGCTTAATGAATTGAGAACGATGATATCGGCGTTTTTATTTTGCAATTTCATCCTTGCATTTTCTAAGACATTATCAGTTTCGAGAGCAAAACCAACGATGGTTTGATGAGGTTGCTTCTGCTTCCCAAGGGTTGCAAGGATATCAATGGTGGGTATTAGTTCTAATAGCGACGGGGTCTGTTTTTTCTTGATTTTGGTTTTGTGTATCTCCTTAGGTGTGAAGTCGGCAACTGCAGCAGCCATAATAATTAAGTTAGCCGAAGGAGCAATGTTTTTACAAGCTTCGAGCATTTGGGAAGCCGAAACCACGTCAATGCGATGAATGTTCTTGCTTGGAGTAGCAAGGCTGACTGGCCCAGATACCAAGGTGACATTGGCACCCCTAGCAGATAGTTCTCCGGCAAGGGCGAATCCCATTTTCCCGCTTGAATGATTGCTGATAAACCTGACCGGATCAATGGCTTCAAGCGTTGGGCCGGCAGTGACGAGTACATTTTTCCCAGCAAACGATTTGGATTTATAAAAAAAACTGCTTAAAATTTCAGCAATATGCTCAGGCTCCTCCATCCTTCCTTCACCATACAATCCACTAGCCAACTCACCCGACCCGGGTTCGATGAGCGTATGCCCGAATGACCTGACAATTTCAATATTTCTTTGTGTCGTAGGATGTTTATACATGTCGAGGTCCATGGCGGGCGCAAAGAAGACCGGGCAACGTGCTGCAAGGTAGGTAGCCATAAGTAGATTGTCGGTAACACCGGTGGCCATTTTTGCCAGGGTGTTGGCAGTAAGGGGAGCGAGCAGAAATAGATCGGCCCAATTAGCCAGGTCAACATGACTATTCCATGCACCGGTGGCTTTATCGAAAGGTTCAATACAAACCGGGTGATTGATAAGGGTTGATAAAGTAAGAGGGGTTACAAAATCACATGCTGCCGGTGTCATAAGCACTTTTACTTCGGCACCCTCTTTGATTAACAGGCGCACAAGCAAGGGTATCTTATAGGCGGCAATGCTACCAGTAATCCCAATCAGAATTTTCCGGTTTTGAAATGTCATAATCAGAAAAGGATTGAATGAATATTAAAAAGCAGTGGCGTTTCCCCCTTTGCTTGGATTTTCAAAATATACTTGACCGGCGAGAAATTCCCGGGAAGCTATGAGAGTAGGTTTGGGAAGGTTTTCGTAATGCCTGGCAATTTCAATCTGCTCCCTGTTTTCGAAAACCTCCTCGAGGTTATCGGATGGGGTAGCAAACTCGGCCAATTTTCGATCGAGTTCTTCTTTCAGTTCAAGTGCAAGCTGGTTGGCCCTTTTTGAGATAATAACTACGCTTTCGTAAATATTACCCGTTGGTTTGTGTAATTTTGAAATGTCGCGAGTGATTGTGGTTACTTCCACTTTCAGTTTTCTTGGATCCATGTAAATTTATAGGTTAGTTTTTTGTTTGATTCAATTCGCGGAGGGTGTTTTTTTGTATGTTCGATGCATCCTTTGCATATTGGCTTCGAGGAAACTGTGCCACAAAATTGTCGAAACTCGCCAGTGTTTCTCTTAATCGCTCTTCTTTTTTGAATTCAATACTCTTCATGGCAAAAT
>JAUXXY010000165.1 GCA_030684735.1 Bacteroidales bacterium
GTGGATGGGTGAGGCAGGGCAGGCCAGGTTATATATCTCGTCAACCTCGATATAAAACGGCATCGAAACATCGTGACGGATCAGCTCGAAAAAAGGATCTTCGAGTAAATGCACCAGGTTTTGCTTTTGGCCTGTAAAAAAATTATCGAGGCATACCACTTCGTTGCCTTCGCTGAGCAGGCGCTCGCAAAGATGGGAGCCTAAGAAACCTGCTCCACCGGTTACCAGGATGCGTTTTTTCATAAACTTCTTATCTTTAGATGTTTGACTTGCGTCCAATAGAAAAATAATCAAAGCCGGCGTTCTCCATCTCTACACTGTCGTAGATGTTTCGGCCATCGAAAACAACCGGGCTTTTCAGCAGTTTCTTCATCACAGTCAGGTTGGGAAATCTGAACTCGGTCCATTCGGTTATCAGCAGCAACGCGTCGGCATCAACCAGGGCATCGTAGGCATCCGTTGCATATTCTATCGCATCGCCGAGGCGGTGTTTGGCTTCGTGCATGGCTACGGGGTCGTAAGCTTTCACTTTGCAGCCGGCCGCCAGCAGTTTTTCGACGATCACCAACGAGGGAGCCTCGCGCATGTCGTCGGTCTGGGGCTTAAACGAGAGTCCCCACAGGCAGAAGGTGCGCCCCTTCAGATCGCCTTTGAAATACCTATTCACTTTGTTGAACAGAACCGACTTCTGGCTCTCATTTACCTCTTCTACGGCCTTCAACACTCTGAGGCTGTATTTGTTAAGCTCAGCGGTCTTGATAAGCGCTTTTACGTCTTTCGGGAAACACGAGCCACCATACCCGATGCCGGGATAGATGAATTTGTGCCCGATGCGCGAATCGCTGCCGATGCCCTTGCGTACCATGTTCACATCGGCGCCTACCAGCTCGCAAAGGTTGGCAATGTCGTTCATAAAGCTGATCTTGGTGGCCAGCATGCCGTTGGCAGCATATTTGGTCATCTCGGCCGAAGGTACGTCCATGAAAATGATAGGATGGCCGTTGAGGGTGAAAGGCTTATACAGCTTGGCCATCACCTCCCTGGCATGTTCCGTTTCAACGCCCACCACAATGCGGTCGGGGCGCATGAAATCATCAATGGCGGCACCTTCTTTCAGAAACTCAGGGTTCGATACCACATCAAAAGTGAGCGCAGAGCCGCGCTGATCGAGCACCTCCTGCATGGCCTGGCGTACTTTGTTGGCCGTTCCCACCGGCACGGTGCTTTTGGTAACTAAGATCAGGTGCTTGCCCATGTGCTTACCGACAGTTCGTGCCACATCAAGCACATATTTGAGGTCGGCACTGCCATCTTCGTCGGGGGGTGTACCCACAGCCGAAAAAATTACATCGGCATCGTTGAGGCAGCAGGCCAGGTCGGTTTCGAAATGCAGACGGCCTTTGGCTACATTGCGCCCGATCATCTCGTCGAGCCCGGGTTCATATATAGGAGATATGCCGTTGCGCAACTTCTCAATCTTTTCTGCATCAATGTCAACGCACACAACGTCTATGCCTACTTCAGCAAAACAAGTGCCGGTAACTAATCCAACATAACCCGATCCGACGATGATGATTTTCATACCTATGTTATATTAATGAGTCTTTTAGCTATAGCGTGAATCCGTGAAGGTATTCGTCATTGCGAGGCACGAAGCAATCTCTTCGATAATAAAGGGATTGCTTCTCCAGCTTAAGGCTGGATCGCAATGACGGTGAGTTTATTATTTCATTCACGGATTCAGGTATAGGTTATTGATGCTTGAGTAATATGTTTTTTAAGGCCACAAACATAGTGAGAATTGTTGGGTTGGGCAACTGCAACGATCACGTTTCTTATCATATAATTTTCCATTCTGGTGAATGGGAATGCGAGGCTGGAGCCTCAGCCGAACCGTTAGTTGAATAACCCTGTCAAGCTATGTAAGAGGTTGTGTGAAAATAAATACGTCAAGGAAATCTCTTGTAAATATCTTTTCGATGGCAAAAGATTACCAGCCGGAAGGTGTGCGCATCTTCGAGTTCCATGCCAAGCCGGTAATCACCCACACGAATTCGGAACTATGGTTCTTCGGTAAAATGTGTGGATAGTGTGAAACTAAATCTGAATAATGAACAAGGATTAACGATTTTTGATTTATGATTTTATTACGATTTCTTCAATGTCACTCTTATTTTTGGTGGATATACTTCTAAAATCATTATTCGTTAATCCTTGTTCTTAAATCAGTTTTTTACTTTATGATTTTAATTTCCACACAAAATACCGATGAACCGGAAATATTTATTAAAACCGGTTAGTTTCACTAGCTTGGATATTTCATTCGGGCTCGCAGCATTTTCAATTTGTTCAATCACAGTGATGAGCTGCTTCTTAATACGTTGGTTATCCAGCTTATCGAGGCTAATAAGGAAAGATTTATCGTAAATAACGATCATTTGAGTTTCTCGAGTATAGATGACCTTGGCACCGTTTCGCCTGTCTTCGCTTTATCCATTAACTGGCCAAGAAGCAAGTCTTCGTATTGTTGTTGTGATAAACCGGAGACACGGCCTCCCAATCTTTTTGCCAATTGAATGATCAGTCGAACAAAATACAATAAAGACTTTTTTGGCATTTAATGTCCTATTTTTGCACCCGAAATCAAGTCACCGGCTCAAAACCCGGACTCCGGAAAAAAAAGATGGTCATTCATATCATACTATTATTGTTGGGCCTGGCACTGCTGGTCAAAGGAGCCGATGGCCTGGTTGAAGGCGCCTCAGCACTTGCTCGCAAGTTCAATGTTTCTGATCTTGCCATTGGCCTCACCATCGTGGCCTTCGGAACTTCCGCTCCCGAATTGGTGGTAAATACCATCGCCTCGTACCAGGAACACTACGACGTAGTGCTTGGCAATATCATCGGCAGCAACAATTTCAACCTCTTCTTTATCCTTGGAATAGCCGGCCTGATCACTCCCCTGACTGTACATTCGAACACAGTATGGAGAGAAATTCCTTTTTCATTCCTCGCAGTTATGGTGGTGCTCGCGCTTGCTAATGAATTTTTTCGGCCCGACGACAAGTTGCTTCTTTCGCGGGTGGATGCAATTGTCCTTCTCGTTTTTTTCGTGCTTTTTCTCTTCTATGTTTACAAGCAGTTGAAGACCGACCCCTTAAGGAAGGCTCACACTGGTGCGCATTTTTCCAACTGTAAAATCTGGGCTTATATTTTGCTTGGCCTCATCGGACTGGTAGCGGGTGGCAGGCTGGTGGTGTATAGTGCCGTGGAGATGGCCACGATGTGGGGTGTAAGCGAAAAAATCATCGGGCTGACTATCATTGCTGCGGGTACATCGCTGCCTGAGTTGGCTACCTCGGTGGTGGCAGCTTACAAGAAAAACAGCGACATTGCTATGGGCAACATCATCGGATCAAATATTTTTAACCTGTTCTTCATCCTCTCCGTGAGTGCTTTCATCCGGCCTATTCCGTTTAATCCAGCCTTTAACACCGATCTGTATATCCTTGCAGGAGGAACTGTTTTTATTTTCGTGGCCATGTTTTCGGGGAAGAAAAGAAAACTCGACCGGTGGGAGGCCGGGCTGCTGTTGGCGGCATTCATGGGGTATATGTTTTTCCTGGTGGGAAAGGAAATGTAAGGGATTAACCAACCCCGTCAAGGGTCGTATTAACCCCGTCAGGGTTTTGAACCCTGACGGGGTTGTTCAGAAAATGATAATTATTGAAAATTGGGGCTAAATAATATTTTGATGTGCT
>JAUXXY010000168.1 GCA_030684735.1 Bacteroidales bacterium
CCCACAGGAAAGTATAAGTTCAAAAGCCGAAAAAGCAGGTGTGGCTCATTCCGAGCATTTCGATAAACTTTTCGACTTCATCAGTGAGGCTGCAAAACAGAGACGCAAGATACATTTTCTGCCCCCTTACCGGGCTATGAATAAGCTATTACTTGAAAAACTGCTTGGGATTCATCCATCCCGTCAAAAAGAAGATGCATCGGTTGAGCTTATCAAGGCGGTAGTGAAATTGCGTTCGATAAAAGGCGAATATGAAATTGAGGAACTTGAAAAAGCGGCCATGATTGGTTATGAAATGCACACTACTGCCATGAAAATGACACAGCCTGGCGTGGTGGAACAGGAGATTGCCGGTTTTATTGAAGGAATGGCGCTTAGTTATGGCAAGGGTGTCTCTTTTCCGGTGATCCTTTCGGTTCGGGGAGAAACTTTGCATAACCATAACCATAGCAATGTGATGAAAGATGGCGATCTGCTGATCGTAGATGCCGGTGCTGCATCAAACATGCATTATGCAAGCGACTTCACCCGCACTTTGCCGGTAAGCGGCAGGTTCACGCCAAAGCAAAAAGACATATACGAAATTGTTCTTGCTGCCAATCAGCAGGCCATCGAAGCCATAAAGCCAGGAGTCAGATACCTGGATATTCATTTGCTGGCGGCTCGGGTAATTGCCAATGGATTGAAAGAAGTGGGCCTGATGAAAGGGGATGTGGATGAAGCGGTAAAAGCCGGTGCCCATGCCCTTTTCTTCCCTCATGGACTGGGACACATGATGGGGCTTGATGTGCACGACATGGAAGATATCGGTCAGATATATGTGGGGTATGATGATGAAGTCCGTCCAAGCGACCAGTTTGGTACTGCTTACCTTCGCCTTGGCCGCCGCCTTCAGGAAGGCTTTGTACTCACCGTAGAACCGGGCATCTATTTTATCCCTGCCCTGATTGAACAATGGAAAACAGAAAACAAGTTCGCTGAATTCATCAACTACGAAAAGGTTGAAGAGTACAAAGGCTTTGGCGGCATTCGCATCGAAGACGATGTGTTGGTGACAGCTTCCGCTTGTCGTTTAATCGGGAAACCTGTGCCCAGAACGGTGGAAGAAATTGAGGCGATTATGAAAAAGTAAGTGATATTTTGTATGAAATTATACTGCAAACTATCTGTGATTTTTCCCGTAAAATGTTGAAAGGTTGATCAACAACCATATAGTTTCTTCTCAAGGATGTATTGATAAACAGCTTCGGGCATCATATATCGGACGTCCTTTTTTTCTTTGAGGTGTTGGCGGATGTAAGACGAGGAAATTTCGATGTTGGGCGCCGAAATGTGCATTACAGAAGGATGATCGTCGTATAGAGTTTTTTTGACCGGAAAACGCGGATATACAAGCAGATTGTATTTTTCGAGTATTAGCCTGTAATCTTTCCATCGGTGAAAATCTGCCAGGCCGTCTGTTCCTATGATAAGGGTGAAATCCCTGCGTGCATATTTTTGGCTAAGCAGCATTAGTGTATGAATAGTATAGGATGGTGTGGGCATACTAAATTCAATTTCACACACCCTGAAGCGCAGGTCTTTGGCAACGGCCAGTTTCACCATTTCGAGTCGTTGCTCAGCTATGGCCAGGGTATCAATTTCTTTCAACGGGTTTTGTGGCGATACTACAAACCAAATTTCATCGAGTGCCGCATGGGAGAGTATAAATTCAGCTATTATCAGGTGACCGATGTGCACCGGGTTGAAAGAGCCGAACAACAGACCGGTTTTAGTTTGACTCGCGTTCATAATCACAAGGCTAAGATTTCAGAAAAGCAGCCACTTTCTGCTGCAGCTCTACCCTGGAAATTGTAATCTCGTTATTCACCACAATGGTATCGAATTCCGGGGCAAGCTGAAGCTCCCATTCCGCTTTTTCAAGTCGCTTGCGTATGGTTTCGTCGCTGTCGCTCTGGCGCTTGCGCAAACGATATTCAAGCACTATGAGCGATGGGGGTTTTACAAAAACGGCCAGGGCGATGTCGCCAAATATCTTTTTCAGATTCAGTCCGCCCACCACATCAACATCAAAAATCACATGATTTCCTTTGTCCCATATTTGTTCAATCTCGCTCTTTAGTGTACCATAGAAAAAGCCGGTATATACTTCCTCCCACTCCACAAATTCTTGGTTTCTAATTTTTTCTCTAAACTGATCGGGAGAAAGAAAATAGTAATCTTTTCCATCTACCTCGTCGTAGCGGGGTGGGCGGCTGCAAGCTGAAACGGAAAATTCGAGATCGGAACGAACCGATAAAAGATATCTTACCAGTGTAGTTTTGCCCGATCCGGAAGGGGCAGAAACGATGATCATTTTTTTCCCCATAACTCAATCTATTGTGCTATCAGCCAGGGAGTTATAAAATGTTTAGTAGTTGTTCTTTAATCTTTTCGAGTTCATCTTTCATCTGCACCACCAGCTGCTGTATGTCACTGTTATTGGCCTTTGACCCCAGGGTGTTGACCTCCCGACCTATTTCCTGCGCCACAAAGCCGAGTTTACGACCTTGCGACTCTTTTTCTTTCATGATTAGCAGAAAGTGATCGCAATGTTTGTTGAGGCGGATTTTTTCTTCGGTAAAATCAATTTTTTCAAGGTAATAAATTAACTCTTGTTCAAAGCGATTCTCATCCACTTTTACGTTGGCTTCTATTTGGGCAAGATCGGCTCGAAGGCGGTTGCGTATGGAAGCGACACGTTCATTTTCAAATGGTTCTATGTCGTTAAGCAATTTCAGAATGCTGTAAATGTGGGAAGAAAAATCCCTTTCAAGAATTTCACCTTCGTGTAATCTGTATTCATCCACTTTCTTAACAGCCGAAATTGTGGCATTAAGAATAGCCCTTTTCTGACCTTCAGGAATTTCCTCACTCACCTGGCCAATCACATCGGGCAAACGGAGCAGGGTTGTCAATACCTCGGGGCCCAGTGGCATGCCGGTGCTGCGTGCTAGTTCTTTTATTTCATTAAAGTAATGCCCGGCAAGTTCTTGGTTTACGTGGTGGATGCTCGCGCTCGAATCGCTTTCAACAGCCAAGTAATAATCAACCTTCCCGCGTACGATATGTTCGGCAATCAGGGAACGAAGTTCCATTTCCATTTCCCTGTAATCCGCCGATAGCCTGAGATTTGTATCAAGCGATCGGCTGTTAAGCGTACGTAACTCAACCGTAATTTTTTTCTCATTCACCGCTACGGTTTCTTTTCCGTAGCCTGTCATTGATTTCAGCATAATTTCAAAGTAAAGAGCAAATATATGCACTAAAAACTAAGCGAATGCATGAAAGGCTTATATCTCTCTATTTCTTTGGCTGAAAAGAGGAAGTGCTCACTTTGTGCAAGCCTCTTTGAGCCGGTGTAGGGGCTTGGGTTTTAGAGAATATTATGTGTATTTTTGCTGTATTGTAATGTTTTGAACCCTAGCACTGATGCAGGAAGAGCCGATACCCAACTATCAATTATTCAGCGCGCCACCAGCTCTTTATGAAGCTATGCTCAGCGACATTGCTGCTGCAAAAGATTATATTTGCCTCGAAACATATAAGTTTGGCAACGACAGCGCTGGAAACAGGTTTAGAAAAGCACTGACCGAGAAAAGCCGCGAAGGAGTGAATATAAAAATTTTAATTGATTCATGGGGCGGCGGCGTACCTATTTCCTATTTCAGCGAAATGATCAGGCATGGTGCCGAGGTGAGGTATTTCCAGAAAATTGTGCTCGCCTTCGATTTTTTTACGAAGAACCATCGTCGCACACATCGTAAGCTGCTAATTATTGACGATAAGATAAGCTACCTCGGCTCAGCAAATATTACAGGTTATTCGCTTGATTGGCGCGAATTGCAAATCCGTATCACCGGCGACATGGCACATTGTTTCAAGAAAATATTTTATCAAAACTTCAACCTCTACCAAAAATATATCTTCAACAAACTCAACTATCGCAAAGCCATACATTGTTTAGGTTTTGAGATAGTGCAGGATATGCCGTCCATCTATCGTCAGCGCATCAAGAAAAAATTTGAAGAACTAATCAAAAATGCACAAAAGCAAATACTGATCGAAACACCTTATTTTATTCCTGGTTTCAAGCTGCGAAAGGCCTTGATGGATGCAGCGCACCGTGGAGTGGATGTGAAAGTATTAATGCCTCAGCACTCCGATGTTAAAATCGTTGACCTGCTCAGGAACAAATACCTTGGTTTGATACACCGCAACAAGGTGAAATTGTTGCTTTACACTCCAAACAACCTACACGCCAAGGCCATGTTAGTGGATGATGAAATATTTTGCATTACTTCGGCCAATTTCGATTACCGCAGCTTCAGGTATCAACATGAAATTGCACTTTTGGGCCGGCAAAAGGAAATTATTAAAATGCTAAAAAGCCATATGGAAGAAACTCTCAGTCAATGTATTCCTTTTAATTATGATTTTTTCACGCAGCGACCGATTATCCAAAAAATCTTTGAAATCTTGTTGGTTCCATTTCGCCATCTATTTTAAAAACGGGAAAAGTCTGTCCTGAATTCAAGTAATTAATATAATTTTTTTTCAACTGCCGCTGCCGCTCAGTTGCCTACATGTGATTGTAATGGTTTTGCTGAATATGCTAATTTTTTGCGATTTTTGCATTCCGTAAGCGACTCGATACTTACTCATTAATATGGCCATTAAACACCGGCAACTACTGCGTTTTTTTTCGTTCAAGCGTATAGCCATTCCCATTTTTATTGGGTTGGCAGTGGCCACTTGGCTTCTGATTCGCGACTTCGATAAGGATCAATTTTCTGATATACAATGGGCTAAGTATCCGGCATTGTGGTTTGCACTGGTGCTGATGCTGGTAGCCTTACGTGCCCTTGGCTATATGTATCGCATATGGTTGCTCACCGATGGGGAACTTAACTGGCGCCGAAGTTTCCAGGTGATCATGTTATGGGAATTTGCTTCTTCTATCACACCTTCTATTGTTGGAGGCACTGCGGTTGCATTATTTATTGTGCGTAAAGAGGGAATCAGCATGGGCCGTACAACCGCGGTGGTTATGACTACAGCCCTGCTCGACGAGCTTTTTTACATTATTATGGTTCCTCTAGTGATTCTGCTTGCAGGCAGTTCGGGTATCTTCATAACCGAGTCCAGTTTTGTGATTCTTGGAACACAATTCAGCAGCTTTGGTGTATTCATAATCGGCTATGTCTTTATTCTGTTGCTCACCAGCATAATATTGTTCGGTATTTTCATAAATCCTCAAGGCCTTAAGAAATTTTTAATAAGAATTTTTAATCTTCGCTTTCTTCGGCGTTGGCAAGCAGAGGCTGCTCAAACCGGTGATGAAATCATCGTTACATCTGCCGAGATGAGGCACAAATCCATCTGGTATTGGACAAAAGCATTTCTGGCGACTGCTGTAACATGGTGGGCAAGGTTTTGGGTGGTAAACGTGCTCATATTGGCTTTTACGTCGGTGGGCGACCATTTCCTGATTTTTGCGCGTCAACTGATCATGTGGGTGATTCTGCTTATCAGCCCTACGCCCGGCAGCAGTGGTGTTGCTGAATTTTTCTTTCCTATCTTTTTTGGCGAGTTCATCGGGCCTAAACTCAGCACCCCTCTCGCTATTTTGTGGAGGCTAATCAGTTATTACCCTTATATTTTTATTGGTGTGATTGTGCTTCCGCAATGGATACGCAGGGTGTTTTTCGGCAAGCGACGCAGCATACGCTTTCGCCGGCATTGATCAACCACAATGGAAATACTCTTCCACCAGCTTCAATACTTGCTTTTCGTCGCCCTGTATGCTTTGCCTGAGGTTCTTATCGTTATAGCTTTTTAGCCTTTTGATGGTTCCGTCAAGCAGATTTTCAGGAAAAACATCATGCTTCATGTAATACTCTTTTTGCTCCTGCAGCTTCTCCGCCGATTCCCAGCACGATATCGGAAGTAGTTTAAGCCTGGACATCTTTCCCTTGTTCTCCTCACTGAAAATATTTGTATCCACATACGTGTTCTCAGCATATTCCAACGCATCAGGCATCTCCAATCCATGACGTGCAGCCACTGCCAGGCCAGCTATGGTGTAATACACGTCGGCCGAACCGTCAGGACAACGATATTCAACTGTCTGAACATCAGATAGGTCAACATTATGGTTTAATTCAATTGGGTTTGCATCACTGATCATATTGTGCTTACCTGTCCAGCCGAGCGGTACCCTGACGAGAACAGAACGATTGCGGTCACCCCAACATATATTGGTGGGGGCCTCCTGGTTGGGAACCAGCCGGAAATAGGAAGTAGGATTGGTATTTCCGAAAGCAGTAAGCGATGGGGCCAGGTCAAGATAGCCTGCTATGGCTTTGCGTGCATGATCGCTTAGTTTCCCGTTTTCAAGCATCATGTTTTTACCTTCTTTTACCAGCTTGGTGTGAAAATGTAAACCGCTGCCTGCTTTGCCTGCTGTAATTTTTGGTGCAAATGTGATTGTAACACCATATTTGTAAGCCATTGTACGCAAAAGCCATTTTGCTATCACCAATTGGTCAGCGGCATCTTCGGCAGCAACAGGATGAAACTCGATTTCATTTTGCTCATACTCCAGGTCATCAATTACGAAATTGCCCACTTCGGAATGGCCGTATTTCATGATCCCTCCTGATTGGGCAATGGCCATCATGGCCTCGGTTCTGAATTGTTCCCATTTAATAAACGGGGTAGATTCGTGATATCCTCGCTGGTCGGTAGCCTTAAAGAGGTCTTCGACAGGGCTTATGACATAGTACTCTAACTCGCCCATAACATGAAACTCAAAACCCGTGCGGGCTTTCAGCATTTGGTGCGCTTTGCGTACTACCTGCTCGGGAGATCCGCGCATGGGTTCACCGTCTTTGGTATAATATGAACATAAAATATCAAGCGCAGGTATCTCGTTGAAGGGGTTCAAAAAAGCAGTGCGATAACGAGGCATCACATACAAGTCACTTGATCCTACCTCAATATGACTGAACAGGCTCGAACCATCAACCCGTTCGCCCTGCGAAAGAATCGTTTCCAGGTGTTTGCGGTTATTGATGGCAAAATTCAGGGCTTTAAGCCTTCCATCAGCTCCAACATAACGATAGTTGATCATCTGAATGTTTTGGGCCCCAATATATTTTATCAGGTCGGCTTTCGTGAAATCTAGGGCTGGCTTGTTGAGATATTGCACCAGGGGGTTGGGGTTGAGTTCAATATAGGAGTTCATATGCATGGTAAGATGTTAATGATGAGGCAAATAAATCTTATTCAGCGATAAAAGGATGGCAAAATTAATATAATTTGCGCACCTGATTGCAGGTAAGGTATGAAGTACATGCTCTAATAGCGTATATTTTACTGATCAGTGTACTATTCGCAATAAAATTGACAGCCCGAAAAAATATTTCTGCTAAATGATCAAAAAATTTGCTTTTATGAGATTTGTTTTTTATAGCTTTGCTGCTAATAACGTTCACCTTGCCAAATTCATAGCAAATAAAACCCCAAATACAATGTATTATGCTGATACGCAGACACCCCCCCCCCGGAATTAAAGGGGTTATAGGGCATGTTATACATTTCCTTCGGGTACGTTTCTTTTTTTATGGCCTCGCTTGTCATTTCCTCAGCGTTTTCCAATCAGAGCGCAAATTATTTTTCCAGGCTGTTTCTTCTCTTCAAAAAGCAAAACGCTATTTTTACATTCCATACTGCAATACCAAACATATCTTTAGGCTGGGGAAGAATAAGTTTGATAAACTCGACCACCCCGTGTTTGGCTGGTTGGTGCGGGGTGGAGGTAACTCTTTTGAAGTTAATGGATATATAAAACAATCGGTGGCTCAAGATTATTAATAAATTTAAAGAATTATTCATGAAAAAGTTAAGTCTAATCAATTTGTCCTCAAATGCGTTATCGCACATTAAGGGCGGTGATAGTAGTGGCGGTGGAAGCACGCCTGTATGCAGTTGTAGTTGTGATTGTGACTCTGGAGGAGGTGATACTATTCCTAATATGGTACGTTCTAATATTAATAGTACTAGTATTTCCGCCACTAGAAATGCGCCTAATCCGACTTAATGGGACTAATCTTTTAAAAGGTGTGAAAGTATTTATTTCACACCTTTTTTCGAGTAATCACTTGTATCATTATAACTTGAAATTGCGAATTTATAATTGTAACCATAGCGTTTTGAGAAACCAATATTTGCTAGTGAATAAAAATATGATAACAGATAATACAAAAGTTGATGTAATATTACCTTTGTAAAATTAACTATATTAAAACAATATGAAGAGAAAAGTCTTATCCGGTTTACTGTTTCTTTTAATGTTTAATTGTTTTGCCCAACTTAAAAGAGAAGTAATTATTAATCCAATGATTGATTCATCATATACTGAATTCTCAGAGATATTCGGTTTTTGGCAAAGCTATTTAAATGAGCTTAATGCTCAAAATTTTAAGAATAATTTCCTGATGAATAGTATGCCTGAAAATTTGAAGGACTACTGGGATCAGAGCGAAATAGAAAACTATTTGTTTCCAGATTTATATTATTCATTTAAAAGGTCTTACGGCAATGTTTTTTATCCATGGGAGCGCGAATATTTTATTGGTATTGTTAAAAGAAATACAAATATATTCGAGCTAAAAACAGTGTTTGTATCCCCGGAAGAAGGTGTTTTCAAAGGATTTCCATCTTTTTTAATTACAGTACCAATTATTATAAGCGGAGATACATACAAACTTGTCAACAAATTTACTTTGTACAAATGCAAGTTAGAAAGCAAAGTGTTTTCAAACATAACCTACTACTATTCTCCTCACTATGAGTTTAATGATAGTCTTGCTAATTTACTAACCAAAAGGATCGAAGATTTCAAAAAGAATTTTCAAATAGAAAAACAGGAACCGATTACTTATCTTGTTGCGGACAATATTACTGAAATATCTACCTGGTTTGGAATTGACTACTTTCAATTCGATTATCTTGGTGGCTTGAGTATGATTGAAGGAAGAGCGTTAAAAACCAACAATATGATATTATGCGGTGGTTGTGGTAATAACTATTTACATGAGATTATTCATATTTTGCTCAAAGATTATGAAAGAGGGAAATACATGTTATTCGAAGAAGGGGTGGCAAGCTTTTTCGGCGAACATCTCAATTACAATTATAATTATCATGTTGTCAGGCTTAAAGAGTATTTGCAGAAAAACAAATGGATTAACTTGTCAAAAAGCCTGAGTGGATACTATAGAAATTTTGCGAACGAAATAATGTATGAAGTGACATCCAATTCATCAGACTTTAATTACCTCACCTATAGTGACGCGCAAATGAAAACCAATTTTGCTTATATCATACACTCTGTACTTTGTGACATTGCCCTCCGACAGGGTGGTTATGCAAAAGTTAAGGAATTGTTTTTACACAAAGCAGATAATGAACAAGAGTTTTATCATGCGATTGAAAAAGAACTTGGGATAAAGCAGGCTGATTTGGACAGTTATATACAAAGTTTTATTAATGAGAATTATTAACTATTTCTTAAATGCAACGGACAACATTTTTTTCAACAACAAATAAAAACAGCTACCTGTATAGTTTCAAAAGAAACTATTTTCTTTTTGCTCATCCTATCATTAGAAGATTATATCAGAAAGAGTTCAGTACAGATGATGAAAAGTATTATGATTTAACGCGAGATAAAAATGACTTTTCGGAAAAACAAACATTTTCTTATTCAGATTACAAGTATTATATCAGAAAATACAGAATGATTAAGGAATCAGGATGTTTCTCCGAAAAGGATGGGAGTAAAATAATCGATGGATTGTTATCCCCTCATGATATTGAATATGAATTGTGTAACTTGAGAACTTTGGTGTTTGAAGTTACCGAAAAATGTAATTTGAGCTGTGATTATTGTTTTTACGGGGATCATTATTCACAATACGAAAAAAGGAAAAACCTTGATTTTCCTTTAGAAAATGCAATAGCAATGCTGGTATTCCTAAAAGAAAAATGGACGTCTAAACAGAATATTTCTCGTGAAAAAGAGATTTATATTGGCTTTTATGGGGGTGAACCACTATTAAATTTCCCTTTTATTTCCACTATTGTTAAACATGTGCAGAACATACAACAACAAACAGGTCTAAAGTTTAGGTTCAATATGACAACAAATGCAGTATTGCTTGATAAATATATAGACTATTTGGTAGAACACAACTTCGCACTTACTTTGAGCATAGATGGTAACAAATTTGAAAACGGGTATAGAGTATTCCCTAATGGGAAACCATCCTATAATATTGTTTATAAAAACATCATGCTTCTAAAAAGCAATTATCCCACATATTACCAACAAAGTGTTTTGCTTAATGCAGTATTACATGATAAAAACAATTTTATCGAAATTGAAAAATTTGCAAAAAATGAATTTGACAAAACAATTCGGGGATCTGAAGTCAATCCACTTTTGGTTGGGAAAGATTTCAAGTATAAAGGGCATAAATACGATTTAATCAAAGAAAATGATGCCCGTTGTTTTCTTTCATCGGATGAGCCCACACACTATAATATGTTTTTACGCAATTTCACTAATTTTCATTTTGAAGATTACAATGATCTGTATTATTCTAATAAAGCCCCACATTTCCTGCCAACTGGTACTTGTAATCCGTTTAGTAAAAGGATGTTTATAACAGCACAAGGAAAAATCCTACCTTGTGAAGTTGTTGGTCACGGATTTGCTTTAGGCGAAGTTGTTGATGGTAAAGTAGAATTAGAAATAAATAATATTGCTAATACATACAATACATATTTTAAAAGAATAAGAATAAAATGTAATACATGCCATAGGATAAATTTTTGCACAGATTGTTTGTTTCTAAATATAATTAAGAATGGTAGTACTTTGATATGCAACATGTTAAATAGTCTTGAGCACGGTAAATTATTAGAAGATTATTATACGTTTTTTGAAACTTTTCCAAAAATTTATTATAAAATATGGGAGGACGCCAGATATGTATAGAAGGTTTTTTTATATTGAGCCTTATGTTCATTCAAATTTCATCAACAATCGTTTGTTACTTTACAATACATTTACTCACAATAGTTTAACTTTTGATATTTCAGATAAAGTGGTGTTGAGTTTTGTTAACGAACTATTCATGAAAGAAAACTCAAGAACGATTAAGGTTGAGGATTTTGATCTATTAAATTCCGAATTGTCAAGTTTTATTAATGAATGTAGAAACCTCTTCTTTGGAGATTTGATTGAATGTCTTGAAAGGCCCTTAATCTTACAACCTTTGCCAAAAGTGAACAGAGACTTTAGGAACGCTGGTCTGAAGGTATCATGGGAAATATTAAATATAAAGAACTCCTTGAAGGAATTATATATTTTTGTTAATAATCCAAAAACGCAGTGTGTAAATGAGCCATTATTGAATTTTGGCTATAAACAGATACTATTCCCGTTTTACTACTCTAACAAAATTGATAATGATGTAATCGATTCAATACCTGGCTTTTTAGCCAATATGGATTTGGCAAAATTAGAAAAGATTGTAATACTGGGAGATGTTTTTACTCTACAAGGTTTTTCGAATTTTATAGATTTCTTTAAATATAATAAAATTCAACTTCACTTTTTCTATCGTGATTTTGATTTTAAATACTTTTCTAAAATCGAAGCATTAAAAATAAAAATGTTAACACTTGTATTTTGGGTAAATAACGATGTAGATCATGAAGTTATTAATTATTTGGTTAATCACTGCACGAACTTTAAAATTAACGTACAGTTTAAGACTATTGTTACAAGTGAACAAGATGTCTCTATTGTAAATGAAAACCTTGGTGAGTATCTAAAACATTATGAATTAGTTCCCTTTTATGACACAACTAATGGTACTTTTTTTGAGGAGAATGTTTACAATACCAAGTCTGATTTATTAGAACAAAAACTTAGCGAAAGAGAACTATTTTCAAGAATGTTCATTAACCAACTAAATTATGGAAGACTATACATACTACCCAATGGTGACATATACAGCAATTTGAACTTAATCAGCATTGGAAACATTGGTAATAACGATTTGATTGAGGTGCTAAAAAAATTAACACTTAATGATGAAGAAGCTTGGCTTAAGACAAGAAATATGGTGGCACCTTGCAAGGATTGCATATACCACTTTGTGTGTGGCCCTATTACAAGCTATGAATATTTTATGGATAAGATGAACTTATGCGCCTATAATCCATACATGAATAGATGGCAAGGTGTAACTTGATACAGTGGTATTGAGGCCAACAAAAAACAGAAATTTATTTCGTGAAAATTGAATTCACCCGCCAACTCGACTCCCGCGACTGCGGCCCCGCCTGCCTCCGTATGATTGCCAAGCATTACGGCAAGAACTTTAGCATACAAAAACTACGTGAGCAAAGTTATATCACCCGCGAAGGCGTTTCGTTGTTAGGCATAAGCGATGCGGGAGAAGCTATTGGTTTTCGCAGCATGGGTGTGCGCATTGGCTTTGATAAACTAGTGGAAGAAGCCCCGCTGCCTTGTATTGCCCACTGGAAACAAAACCACTTTGTTGTGGTATATAAAATCACCGGTAAAGGAAAAAACCAAAGCGTTTGGGTAGCCGATCCCGCACACGGGCTTATAAAATACAGCAAAGATGAATTCCTCAGGGGCTGGCTTAGCAGCAAAAAGACAACTCTAAAAATAAATTTCCCTAAATGTTCAAAAAATTTGTTTTTATGAGAAAATATTTTATAGCTTTGCTGCCAATAACGTTCTTCTTGCCAAATCCATAGCAAATAAAACCCCAAAACACTATGTATTATGCTGATATACAGGCACTTCCCCCCCCCCCCGAATTAAAGGGGTTATAGGGCATGTTATCCATTTCCTTCGTGTACGTTTCTTTTTCTATGGCCTTGCTTGTCAATTCCTCAGTTTTTTCCCATCAGCGCACAAATTATTTTCCCAAGCTGTTCCTTCTCTGCAAAAATCAAAACGCTATATTTTCATTCCATACTGCAATACCAAACATATCTTTAGGTTAGGGAAGAATAAGTTTGATAGACTCGGCCACCTCGCATTTTGCCGGTTGGTGCGGGGTGGGGTTCAATTAGTCAACTGAAAGATATGACTTTAAATTTTAATACTAAATAATAATTATCACCTTTCAATTATGAAAAAGCTTGAAAAGATTGACCTAAGCAAATGTGAGTTGCTATCGAATTACCATTTAGGTAGGTTGATTGGTAGTGCATCAGATGGTAAAACAATACAGAGTGTCTGTACGCAAAGTACTTCATGTTGTCCAAACAACACCAGTGACACCTTTACAAGTATAACATATGATGACGGTACTGTTGCGGGCGATACGATTTGCGACCCACCGCCGGCATAGGTTATCCATTGCGGTTTTACCCTACATGAAACTGTTGACTTTGATCAACGATTGTCACGCTAATTATTGTATCATTTAATTGAAGCGAACATAGGAGTAAAATTATCAATCCAGCCTATGAAACTTATTAACATTAATAATCTACTATTATGAAAAAACTTGAAAAAATTAATTTCAATCAATGCGATATATTGTCGCAAAACCAAATAAACTCCGTATTTGGTGGACAGGGAGGAACTCTTGCCTCTGGCAAAACATATAAAGATGTATGTGTTGAGTACACATATTGTTGCCCAGATGATGATTTATCATATGTAATATATTGGGACGATGTAACACACAGTGTCGGTGGTTTTTGCTTATAATTACCTTCATGATATCAAGTAGTTCTGAATTTGGCCTAATTTGCACATTATTTCGCACAAAGGTGGATTCATTTATGAATCCACCTTTTACCTAAGAATTATCTATTTAATAAAATACTCATATTATGATACCGACTGATGTTTTTGGAAGAATTATGAAAAAAGTAATCGGATTGATTTTGTTCTCACTATTGCTTATCTGCTCCTGCAGTGCACAAAACTATCACTATAAATATTCTTATAATTCCGGGGATTTTATAAATCCATCCTTATTTGACGAACTTGAAAAGGATTTAGGCTATCCGGTTAATTTCAATACATCTGTTGATTCATATTCATACATTCAACACCTTAAAAACCAGAACGTATTCATTGAATTGACCGACAAGGTTCGTAATTTATATAATAGTGGGCCAGAGGACAGCATATATATTAAATCAAAACAATTGCTCGGATTCTTTCCTACACAAATTCCAGGATATTATTATGTTTTAAAATATTACCTTGACAGGGGGCAATATAACAAGGCTCTTGAGATAATAGAAAATGGCATCTTTGAATATGGGATTGAACCTAAAAGGCTTATCAACCTTAACAGATTGTCGGATATACCCGAATTCAGCACCGAGGTCAAAGCGCTTTACGATCGTTATCATGAAAGTCCTGTGAATGAATTACCTGATAGTAATCTTGTTATTATTGTGGATTCTATTAAGTATTTTGATCAACTATACCGTGGGTTCTCTTTAGATTCAAGTGATCCACGGTGGATCCGACAGGTTGAGTTAGACTCACTCAACGCTAAAAAATTTAAGGAACTGGTGCGGGCCAAAGGATGGCTTAGAAAATATGTAGGCCAGGATTATATCTTTTTGCATGTACCGGTCATGCATTGGGCTATCTATGAGCAATTGTTTTTCCTCGATTATATTATAGCCGATTGCGAAACCAACAATGCAACCTGGGCAGAAGCAGAGGCCGTAATATGGAAAATTGCTGTTCACTCAGGCAGATTGAGCAAAGATGGAGTGGATTATCACAGTGTTCCATTGGTATATTTCGATTCCATATCAGGTAATCTAGATATAAAGCGTTCAATGCTGGGTATCAAATCATTCGTTGCAGGGTTGTCATGCACCAGAGCAAGCGATCCAATATGGTTGATTGCAACTTCTGAACACCAGGCTAGGAATCATTTGCAAAACTTGGAAAAACTAAAGAAGTATTTTGTAATTCTTGGTTTTAGAGAGGATCAGGTTTTTATTCAGGAAGCAACATTGAACAAGGATATTGAGAATGAATTGATTCTAAAAACCCCCATTGTAGTAAAAAGATAAGCAAAAACTATGGTATTGATAGAAACCATTAGAAATGATTATACGACTTATAAAGTGATTGAATGGCTGAAATACTATAATGTTGATTATTATACGATAACACCGCATGATATTATAAACATTTCAATAAATGTACATTGTAATAGTGTTTTTCTTTCAATTAATCACAAAACATTATGTTTAGATGATATTACAGGGTACTGGTTTAGAAGAGGCTTGTTTTCAGTAAAAATGGATAAAAAATGTCCTTATTATAAACCAGATAAAGAGTTTGTAATTTCTTCTTATCACTATTCATCTTTAGAAAAAAACACTATTTTACAATATTTGCACTACTTGTTGAGTGAAAAAAAAAGTCTCAACAGTTTTTTATTTTCTAATGTTAATAAATTAATTGTTTTATATGAAGCTAAAAAGCACGGACTAAACGTTCCAAAACATCTTTTGACTGATTCTAAAAAGGAATTGGAGCTTTTTTATAAAGATTGTAACGGAAATATAATCTCAAAGGTTTGTTCTCCAAGCGGAGGATTTGAGACAAAGAATTATGCTATTTATGCATACACGGAATTAATTGATAAAAAATTTATCAATAATATGAATAACAGCTTCTTCACTAGTTATTTTCAGGCAAATATTAATAAGAGGTTTGAAATCAGAACTTTCTTATTAAATAGCAAGTTCTACAGCATGGCAATTTTTTCTCAGGAATCAAAAAAGACATCAATTGATTTCAGAAAATACAGTAAAGAAATGCCAAACAGATACATTCCATTTATTCTACCGGATACGATAGAAAAGAAATTACTTTCTCTATGCACGTTTCTTAACCTGAATTCAGGTTCAATTGATTTAATTTATTCTACTGACCATGAGTATTACTTTTTGGAGATAAATCCCGTTGGACAGTTTGGCATGCTTTCAACACCTTGCAACTACCATTTAGAAAGAGAAGTTGCCCGTTTTTTTAAGACATAATAATTATGAGAAATAAAAACAATATTCAATTGGAATTAAGCATACTACCTGTTGTATTTACAAGGTTTAATCACTTACAAAAAATTCAAAAGCTTAAGACAGAAGAATTAATAAGCCGACATTTTTCATTAAATGCTTGTGGTTCCTATAGCTGCTCAATAGAAGTTAGACCATTTTACAAAAATATTTTATGAGTATTGCTGAAAGTCTGATGTTAAAATTATGAGTGATATAACGTCCAAATTGTTTTCCCATATCATTCCTGTAGCCGGATATAAAAGAGGTATCCTCTGTGATTTGTTTAAAGAAAAGATTTATATATTGCCAAAAGACCTTATTGAATTGCTTAAAAGCAACCCTATTCTTAGTCTAAATGGCTTACTCGAAAATTATGGTATAGAAAATGAACAAACAATTATTGAGTATTTATCTTTTCTGATTAAACGTAAATTGGTTTTTGAAGTTGATGAAAATATTTTTTATAATTTTCCAGAAATATGCTTAGAATGGGATAACCCTTCGACTGTAACGAATGCAATTATTGCACTAAATGAAAAATCAGAATTAGATCATTTTAATAAAGCTCTATATGAACTACAAAACTTGGGTTGCAAAGCAATCGGGATAATATTAGAAAAATATTCAATTACTAATGCGTTCAATTTTATTTTCAGTATAAATAGTGAATTTAATTTCATCATTGAATTATTACTAGACTACGACTATAATATTAATGAAAATGTAATTATTAATACTATTGAAAAATTCAATAATGTCGTAAGGGTTATTATTTGCAATTGCAATTATGAAAAAACTTTCTCTAGCGCGAAATATCATAATCTTTCTTATCAATGGACACTAAAGAAGATTAGTGATATGCCTTGTTCATTCATTGATCTAAGCAATTTCATTATTAATATGGAATATTTTTGTGAAGCAAAGAATTATAATTCTTGTTTAAACAGGAAAATATGTATTGATATTGATGGCACAGTGAAGAATTGTATCGTTATGAATAAAGGTTTTGGTAACATCCGCGAAACAAGTATTGAAGCTATTTTAAAAACCTCTGATATATGTAATTTTTGGGCAATAACCAAAGATGACATAGAAATATGTAAAGACTGCGAGTTCAGATATATATGTAAAGATTGCAGGGCATTTGTTACTAATCCAGGAGACATTAAATCGCAACCATCTAAATGCAAATACAATCCATACATTGCTAAATGGGATTATGAAGATGGATATTACTCAGTTTCTAAATATACAAACAAAGAATAATGAGTTTTATTTTTTTTGCGCAACTTGATCATACAGATTGTGGGCCTATATGTTTAAAGATGATAGCCAAATACTACTCAAAAGATTACAGTTTACTATGGCTTCGTTCAAACTGCTTTATAACCAGAGAAGGGGTTTCTCTGCTTGGCATTAGTGATGCTGCTGAAAAAATTGGATTTCGCACCATTGCTGTACGTATTGAGTGGGATCAATTTCAAAAAGAGGCACCATTACCCTGTATTGCCCACTGGAAACAAAACCACTTTGTTGTTGTATATAAAATTACCGGAAAAGGAAAAAACCAAAGCGTTTGGGTAGCCGATCCCGCACACGGGCTTGTAAAATACAGCAAAGATGAATTCCTCAGTGGCTGGCTTAGCAGCAAAAACCATAGCGAGGATCAGGGCGTTTGCCTCTTGCTGGAACCTACACCGGATTTTTATGCACAGGAAGATGAAAAACTAAACAAGAGGAGTTTTGCTTTCCTGTTTGCCTACCTTAAGCCCCACCATAAGTATATTTTTCAGTTAATTCTTGGCATGATCCTGGGCAGCTTGTTGCAGCTTATTTTCCCTTTTCTTACACAGGCTGTCGTAGATAAGGGTATCAATACCCGCGACCTGGGCTTTATAACACTGGTGCTTATTGCCCAGTTGGTACTGTTTTTCAGCCAAACCATTGTTGAATTTATCCGCAGTTGGATATTGCTGCATATCAGCACCCGCATCAACATCTCGCTTATCTCCGACTTCCTGATCAAACTCATGAAACTGCCCATAGGCTTTTTCGACACCAAAATGATCGGTGACCTGATGCAACGTATCGGCGATCATACACGTATTGAGAGCTTCCTTACCAGCGCCTCGCTTCAATTGCTTTTTTCGATGGTAAACCTGGTGATTTTTGCTGTTGTGCTTGGCATATATAGTTTAACAATACTTTGGGTGTTTCTTGCCGGCAGCCTGCTATATGCCTTGTGGGTGCTAGTGTTTATGAAACGGCGCAGGGAGCTCGATTTCAAACGCTTTGCCCAGCTTTCCGATAACCAGAGCAATCTTTTTCAGTTGATCACCGGTATGCAGGAGATCAAACTCAACAACTGCGAAAAACAAAAGCGCTGGGAATGGGAGAAGATACAGGCAAGGTTGTTTAAGGTTAATATAAAGAGCCTGGCGCTGAGCCAGTATCAGCAAGCCGGCGGCAGTTTCTTCAACCAGATAAAAAACATATTGATCACCTTCATCGCTGCAAGCTCGGTTGTAAAC
This sequence comes from Bacteroidales bacterium, assembly GCA_030684735.1. Classification (GTDB taxonomy): domain Bacteria; phylum Bacteroidota; class Bacteroidia; order Bacteroidales; family JAAYJT01; genus JAAYJT01. The sequence continues at coordinate 18,738 of JAUXXY010000168.1, forward strand.
GGAAGCATGACCCTTGGTATGATGATGGCGGTGTTGTATATCCTGGGGCAACTTAATGCGCCTATCGAGCAAATGATAGGCTTCTTTCGCTCGGCGCAGGATGCAAAGATCAGCTTAGAGCGTTTGGGCGAAATTCATTTGAAAGACGACGAAGAAGATCCCGGTCAACCCAAAGTAGATATATTGCCCAACGACAGGAACATCACCATTTCGGGTTTGTCTTTTCAGTACGAAGGCCCACGCTCACCTCTTGTGTTGAAGGATTTGGATTTGGTGATCCCACAAAACAAGATCACTGCTATTGTAGGAACAAGCGGCAGCGGCAAAACTACCCTTGTAAAACTGTTGCTTGGTTTTTACAACCCCGTTGAAGGCGGGATTGCCGTTGGGGAACACCAGTTAAACAATATTTCATCGCATCATTGGCGCTCAAAGGTGGGGGTGGTGATGCAGGACGGGTTTATCTTTTCCGACAGTATTTTCAACAATGTTGCGGTTAGCGACGAAATCCCCGACAGGAAAAAATTGCTTCATGCGGTGAAAGTAGCGAATATTCAGGATTACATTGAATCGCTACCCCTGAGCTACAATACCAAAATAGGCCAGGAAGGCACAGGGCTAAGCCAGGGGCAAAAACAAAGAATATTGATTGCCAGGGCGGTTTATAAAAACCCGGAGTATGTGTTTTTTGACGAAGCCACCAATGCCCTTGACGCCAATAATGAGAAGGTGATCATGGACAACCTGGAAGAATTTTTCAAAGGGCGAACGGTAGTGGTGGTAGCCCACCGCCTGAGCACCGTAAAAAACGCTGACCAGATCGTAGTATTGGAAGGCGGAAAAATTGTAGAAAAAGGCAATCATAAAGAACTAACCGCTTTACAGGGTGCATATTACAGCCTGGTAAAGAATCAGTTGGAGTTGGGAAACTAAGATGAATGGTACACTAAACCAAATTGAAATACGCAGCCAGGAAATTGATGAGATTTTGGGTAAAGCCCCAAATAGCATCATCCGTTGGGGAATAACGGTTTTTTTTGCCGTTATCGTTTTACTACTTACCGGCAGTTGGTTTTTTAGGTACCCCGAAACCATACAGGCATCCATCGAGATCACAACCCTTAGCCCGCCGGCCGATATTATCGCAAAAACATCAGGCAAAATTGAATCCTTGTTTGTTGCCGACAACCAATTGGTAACCAAATTCCAGGTGTTGGCAACCATTGAAAACCCTGCCAATTATATTGATGTTTTATCATTGATAAACTTGATTGATTCAATAGAGTTGGTTCTCAACTTTCAGGAATCTATGTCTCTGGTGAATCCCATAAACAAAATGGATAAAAGACTGGGGGAATTGCAGGGGTATTATTCGTTATTCACCACTGCTTATAATAACTATCTGCATTTCATCCATTTGGATTATTACCCCCAAAAGATTAAAGCACTTGAAAAGCAGGTCGGTTCTTATCGTCTTTTCTATGATTATACGTTTAGCCAGCGCAAAACCCTTGAAGCAGACCTTGGTTTAGCCGAAAAAGAGCATCAGAGATATCTGTCGCTATTCGAAAGCAAAACCATCCCTGAATCGGAACTTGAAACAGCAAAAAGCAGGTACCTAAGCAGGAAATATGCTTTTGAAAGCGCACGTACAGCATTAGCTAACGTCAATATACAGATAGCGCAGTTGGAAAACAACATACTTGAACTGCAATTGCAGCAGGTTCAGCAAAACGAGACCTTGCAAACACAGCTAAAAGAAGCAATTGTAAACCTGAAGGCTCAAATAGAGATTTGGGCACAACGATATATATTGAAAGCGCCAATACAGGGCAAAGCTGGATTTACAAAGATTTGGAGCGAGAACCAGAATGTTGCAGCGGGCGAAAAAGTGATGACAATTGTGCCCGAAAATGAGGGTTTGTTTATCGGTAAATTATTACTACCGGTGGCAGGAGCCGGAAAGGTTCATGCCGGCCAGCGGGTAAACATTAAGTTGTTGAGCTATCCCTATATGGAATTTGGTATGTTGGAGGGTGTTGTTGACAAGATTTCCAGGTTACCCGACGAAAATTTCTATTATGTGGAAGTAAATTTCCCTAACAGTCTGAGAACCAATTACGGCATTGACCTGGTGTTTTCACAAAAGATGCAAGGTTCGGCCGAGATCGTTACCGAAAATATTAGATTGTTGGAGCGTTTTGTGCAGCCTTTACGTCATATCTGGAAAAGGCAAGCGGTGATCAAAGACTGAACCGGTTAGACTTACTATTTCCCACCCAAATCACCAAGATAAGCATCAATAAGCTGTTCGGCTGCAATATAAGCGCTGAACTTTTGGCTGCTTAAGCCTTCTTCTATGGTAGTGATCATGTCCTTAACTTTTTTGCTGTTGTTGAACCTTTGCAGCAACTCATCTTCAATCATATTTATCATTACTTTTTTATCTTGCTCCGTTCTGCGACGTTGAAAGTATCCATTCGTTTTTGTGTGTTCTATATAGTCAAGGATCAAATCCCATACGTTCAAAATTCCCTGGCCTGTATATGCCGAGCAGGTTTCCACTTTGATTTCCCACCCTGAAACGTTTGGGGGAAATAGATGTAAAGCATTTACTAATTGCGATTTTGCTATCATAGCCTTTGGGAGGTTTTCTGCTTCGGCTTTGTTGATCACAATGCCATCAGCCATTTCCATAATACCGCGCTTTATACCCTGTAATTCATCTCCTGCACCGGCTAACATCAGCAGCAGGAAAAAATCCACCATATCATGTACAGTAGTTTCCGACTGTCCTACTCCCACTGTTTCAACAAAAACCACATCATAGCCGGCTGCCTCGCAAAGGATTATAGTTTCACGGGTTTTGCGTGCCACCCCTCCGAGCGTTCCGGCCGAAGGGGAAGGACGGATAAATGCATTGGTGGTTGCAGAGAGTTCTTCCATACGGGTTTTGTCGGCCAGGATACTACCTTTGCTCTTCTTGCTGCTTGGATCAATGGCAAGCACCGCAAGTTTATGCCCTTTTTGCGTCAACTTCATCCCCAGGGCTTCAATGAAAGTGCTTTTCCCTACACCTGGCACACCCGTTATGCCTATCCTAATGCTGTTGCCCGCGTATGGAAGGCATTTTTCTATGATCCGTTGTGCCATCTGCTGGTGCAAGGGCAATGTGCTCTCAATCAAAGTAATAGCTTTGCCAAGAATGGTGCGATTGCCTTGAAGTATGCCATTTAGGTATTCGGCCTCACTGTGTATTCTTTTTTGATGTGAGAAGCGATTTATTGCATTAGGATTCAAAGCCTGTGGCTGTTCAATACCTGGATTGACATGCAATGCTGACTTGAATTTCTTTCTGTCCTTGCTCATTGGATTTTCTACTGAGGAAGCAAAGTTAATCCTCATTGTGTCGCAAAAGAATAATTCGGTGGCTCATTGGGGCTAAATAATATTTTGATGTGCT
>JAUXXY010000177.1 GCA_030684735.1 Bacteroidales bacterium
TGGGTCCTGAATGTGTCTTTTATATCGGTTAGTCAGGTCGCTACCTTCGAGCAATGCCCTGATACGGCTTGCAGTTTTTATCTGGCCTTTGTGCGGACGGATGAGCTGAATCAGTTCGTGGAAAGGCTCGATGCGCCCATCAAAAGCATCGAGCGAGATGGAGGCGATGATGTCTGCCAAACGCGATAGCCTGAACGCTTGCAGGCACGCACTTACCCCGATAGCGCTCATGAATTGGGTGCCATTAAGCAAAGCCAACCCTTCTTTCGATTTGAGGTTGATGGGCTGCCAACCAAACTTTTTCAGCACAACCGAAGCATTTTGTTTTTTGCCTTCGTGCCACACCTCGCCCAACCCAAGCAGGGGCAAAGATAAATGTGCCAGAGGAGCAAGATCGCCCGAAGCGCCCAGAGACCCAAATTCATAAACTATCGGCAATACATCGTGGTTGAAGAAATCAAGCAGCCGTTGCACTGTCTCTACTTGCGCCGCGCTGTGGCCATAAGAGAGTGATTGCACTTTCAGTAGCAGCATCAGTCTCACAATGTCTTTGCTTACTTCGTTGCCTGTGCCGCAGGAATGCGACATCACCAGGTTTCTTTGCAGGGTCGAAAGATCTGACTTTGAAATTTTCACATCACAAAGTGCTCCGAAGCCGGTGTTCACCCCATAAATGGGGTCTGAGGATGTTTCCATCTTTTGGTCAAGATAGTTGCGGCAATGTTGTATGCGGGCTATAGTCTCGGGTGAAAGCTGAAGTTGGTTTTTTTCATCCAGGATGATTTCAATATCCTCGAAATCAAGTTGCTCATGGGTGATAAACTTAACAGGTCTCTGAGACCGGTTAGATTTCAATTTATAAGGGCTTTCCTTTTCCATAATTATTATTATCAATCAGACCTAACAGATCTTTGAGACCTGTTAGGTCTGAGTTGGGTTTTTGTCTTCATATTCATCGGGCAATTCCAGTAGCATCTGCTTCTTATGCTGATGGTATGCCTTAAAATTATTGATATCATCAAACATGGCCAACATATAATCCAGGCTTACAATAGAAGGTTTATCTGAAAGATATTCACGATAAGATGAATATGGATAGGATTCAAAATCATCCGTAAAACCATGTTTTACAGGATTCATATGGATGTAGCTAACTAAAGCGACCAAATACTCATTGTCTATTATACGCTTTCGTTGTAAGTGTTCTTTGAATAAACTGCCCGAACGATGATAGGCTTTGTTAATAGCCTTTGCATATGCATTAAAGAGGTTTGAAAAAGCGAGGTAAGGTTTCTGGTTGTGTTTTTCAGAAAGTAAATGAAAATCTTTGACCCGGATAAGCAAATGAAAATGATTTTTTAAGAGACAATACGCATAGATGTCGGCTACCGGAATGAGGTGTTTTGTGAGAAGAGAAAGGAAATAGGTGTAATTTCGATCCTCGCGAAAGAGATTTTCGTAGTTGTTGCCACGGTTATAAACATGGTAAACAATGCCGGCTTCAAACGACTCTTTTTTCATTTTAGGATTTTAATTCAACAAGACCTAACAGGTCTTTGAGACCTGTTAGGTCTATCGGTCTTTGAGACCTGTTAGGTCTATCGGTCTTTGAGACCTGTTAGGTCTATCGGTCTTTGAGACCCGTTAGGTCTTTGAGATCTGTTAGGGCTTGTTCGCCGGTTTTCATATTTTTGAGATTGATTTGTCCGCTCTTCATTTCTTCCTCGCCGATAATTGCTACATAAGGAATTTTACGGGCATCGGCATAAGAAAATTGTTTTTTGATTTTTACCACATCGGGATAAAGCTCTGTACTGATGCCGGCTTCCCTTAGTTCCTGCATCAGTTTCAAGCAGTGTTGGGCTTCTTTTCCACCGAAGTTTACAAACATCACCTTGGTAGTATTAATCAAGGTCGGGGGGAATCCTCCCAGTTCGGCCAACACATCGTAAATTCGCTCGGCACCAAACGACACACCTACACCCGATATGTCAGGCATACCAAAAACTCCTGTAAGATTGTCGTAGCGCCCACCCCCGCAAAGACTACCTAACTGAACATCCAGGGCTCTTACTTCGATGATGGCACCGGTGTAATAGTTCAGGCCACGAGCCAATGATGGGCCCATTATCACTTCAGAGGAGAGGTGAAGGTGTTTAAGGTTCTCAAAAACCGTCCTTAGCTCCTGAATTCCCTTTAAACCTGTGATTGAGGTACGAACTAAGTGTTCTAATGCAACTAATACTTCATCGTTTTCGCTTCGAAGTTCGAGAATGGGAACCAATTGCCTAATAAATTCTTCAGTCAGTCCAATATGCTGTAGTTCAGTCAACACTCCACCAGTACCTATTTTTTCAAGCTTGTCAATGGCCACCGTAAACGGAATGATTTGGTCGCCAATTCCCAATACCTCGGCAATTCCTGTCAACACCTTGCGGTTGTTCACCTGCACCTGCACACGTATTCCCAACCGGGTGAAAACATCGTCTATAATTTGTATTAGTTCTACTTCGTTGAGTAGCGAGTCGCTGCCGATCACATCCACATCGCATTGAAAAAATTCCCGGTAGCGGCCTTTCTGAGGGCGATCGGCACGCCATACGGGTTGTATCTGGTAGCGCTTGAACGGGAAAGTGATCTCGTTGCGGTGCTGCACCACAAAACGGGCAAAGGGCACCGTGAGGTCGTATCGAAGGCCTTTTTCGCAAAATTGCGAAGCCAAAGTATTGATGTTTTTATCGGCTAAGTCTTGATCCGTTACCCCCGATAAAAAATCGCCGGAATTAAGAATTCGGAACAGAAGCTTATCGCCTTCCTCGCCATATTTTCCCAGCAGGGTGCTGAGATTCTCCATGGCAGGCGTTTCAATGGGCTGGTAGCCATATAGACGAAAAACCGAACGGATTGTGTCAAAAATATAGTTACGCCGGATGCTCTCCTGCGGCAAAAAATCGCGGGTTCCTTTGGGTATTGATGTTGTCGAAGTCATTCTGATTCAATAGATTTTACTATGTATAAGTACTGCAAAGTTAGGATAAATATCGCCAGGCTTGGAGCTGTTTGATTAAAGGTCAACCTATAGACTGACAGCTTTGATGAAAACCGGGTGAAGCAAATTATTTATTGTTTGCAATTTCGTTTTCTCCGAATAACATGACTCTTCACTAATCAATACCTAAATCCGTGAACGATTTTATGAACTGCCGTCATTGCGAGGGAGCGTAGCGACCGAAGCAATCTCTTTATAATCGGAGAGATTGCTTCGTGCCTCGCAATGACGAATACCTTCACGGATTCAGGCAATATTCAACTATCTTATGAGTTTCTTATATCGTATCCGTTTAGGCCCTGCATCGCCAATACGTTTACGCTTATTTTCCTCATAGTCGCTATAGCCACCTTCGAAGAAGTAAACCTGGGAGTTTCCTTCAAAAGCCAGCATATGAGTGGCCACGCGATCGAGAAACCAGCGGTCGTGCGAGATGATGAGGGCGCAGCCGGCAAAGTTTTCAAGGCCTTCTTCGAGGGCGCGCAGGGTATTCACATCAATATCATTGGTGGGCTCATCGAGCAAAAGCACGTTGGCCTCCGATCGCAGGGTAAGCGCAAGCTGCAGACGATTGCGCTCTCCGCCGCTGAGTACTTTGGCTTTCTTGGCTTGGTCGGCACCAGTGAAATTGAACCGTGCCACATAGGCTCGTGAGTTCATCTGGCGACCGCCAAGTTGTATCGTTTCATGGCCTCCGCTAATAATCTGCCAAACATCCTTTTCGGGGTCTATGGATGAGTGTGCCTGGTCAATATAACCCAATTCTACGGTATCGCCCACTGCAAAATCTCCCGCATCTGGAATTTCCTGACCCATTATCAAGCGAAACAGGGTGGTTTTGCCGGCGCCGTTTGGGCCGATAATGCCAACGATGCTGGCAGGCGGAATGGTGAAGGTCAGGTTCTCAAATAGCAATTTGTCGCCGTATGCCTTTGAAATATTTACAACTTCAATTACTTTGTTACCAAGCCGAGGCCCATTAGGGATGAAGATTTCAAGGCGTTCTTCCTTCTGCTTCACATCTTCATTTATCAAACGTTCATAGGCTGTCAGCCTAGCTTTTCCCTTGGCCTGGCGTGCCTTTGGCGACATACGCACCCACTCCAGCTCCCGTTCAAGTGTCTTGCGTCGCCGAGATTCGGTTTTCTCTTCCATGGCCAGGCGATTCGATTTTTGTTCGAGCCACGAGGTATAATTGCCTTTCCATGGAATACCTTCGCCACGGTCGAGTTCAAGAATCCATCCGGCCACATTATCTAAGAAATACCGGTCGTGCGTTACTGCAATCACCGTTCCTTTGTATTGTTTCAAATGCTGCTCGAGCCATTCTACCGATTCTGCATCAAGGTGGTTGGTGGGTTCATCAAGAAGCAAAATATCCGGTTCTGAGAGCAATAGGCGACAAAGAGCTACACGCCGTCGTTCACCGCCGCTGAGATTTTTCACCGGGTTGTCGCCTTCCGGGCAACGCAGGGCATCCATTGCGCGTTCCAGTTTCGTATCCAGATCCCAGGCATCATGCTGCTCAATCAGTTCGGTTAGCTTGCCCTGGCGCTGAATTAATGTATTCATCTCCTGGTCGCTCATCGGTTCGGCGAAACGGTTGTTCACCTCCTCGTATTCTTTAAGCAGGCTAACCACCTCATGCACTCCTTCTTCTACAATTTCCTTCACGGTTTTGCTATCGTCAAGATAGGGTTCTTGTTCAAGCATACCTACCGAATAACCAGGTGAAAAAACCACTTCCCCGATATGGGATTTCTCAATACCTGCAATAATTTTTAATAAAGTGGATTTTCCGGAACCATTCAAACCGATGATGCCGATTTTTGCCCCATAAAAAAAACTCAGGTATATGTCCTTCAATATCTGGCGGTTGGGAGGTACAAGTTTGCCTACGCCCACCATCGAAAAAATAATTTTCTTATCGTCGCTCATGAAATCAGCATTTTGTTGAAAGTTGCAAATCTATAAAAACCGCCCGATTATTTTGCTTCAACCATTGTATGGCGAGGTCTTTTGTAAAGTCCAAATCATATGCTTATGTTTGCAAAACCAATAGAAATGAGCCTGCATGAGATCGAAAAAGCTCAAAATATTGATGCTTGCCAACAAGATGCCCTATCCGCCCCGGGATGGTGGAGCAATAGCTACGTTGAGCATTGCTACCAACCTTGCTGACCTGAGCCACACGGTTACCATGCTGGTGATGAACACTTCAAAACATCACTATGATCTGCAGCAGATACCTGATGCTCTGAAAAATAGTGTTGAATTTATAAGCGTGGATGTGAACACGGATATCTCGGTCAGGAAAGCACTCAGGAACTACTTCGTAAGCTCCCTTCCGTACAATGCCGAACGCTTCATCAGCGCTGACTATGACAGGGCTTTGGGTCAACTGCTCGCTTCACGAAGTTTTGATGTGATCCATCTTGAAGGGCCATACCTTGGTCCCTATATCCGAACCATACGCAAACACACCATGGCGCTTGTGAGTATGCGTCCGCAGAATATAGAGCATGAAATATGGCAACGTATTGCAGTTCTTACTTCGGGGCTGAAAAAGCCGTACATAAAAAATCTGGCTAAAAGGATCAGGAGGTTCGAGACATCTATGATCAATAACTATGATGTTTTGGTGCCTATTACTCACCGTGATGCCGACATATACAGACATCTTGGATGCAGAATCCCGATTTTTGTCGCATCTACCGGTATTGACGCCAACAGATTCATTCCGGATTTTGATGTGATGGAGTATCCTTCTCTCTTTCACTTGGGGGCGCTCGATTGGGCACCCAATCAAGAAGGACTGAAGTGGTTTTTTTCAAGGGTATGGCCGAGAATCCATAAAGAATTCCCATCACTGAAATTCTATCTTGCCGGTCGCAATGCACCACCGTATTTCAGGAAATTATCCGAACCTAACGTTGAATTTCTTGGTGAGGTTGAAAGTGCCCACGATTTTATTCGCTCCAAAGCCATCATGGTGGTGCCGTTGTTTTCGGGCAGCGGCCTACGCATTAAAATCATCGAAGGCATGGCCTTGGGCAAAGCCATCATCACCACCAACATCGGGAAGGAAGGAATTGAATGCTCGCATATGCGGCACATGATGATTGCCGATCGCCCTGATGAATTTCTTGAGGCAGTCCGACACTTAGTTACCGACAGAAACAGGGTGGTTGCAATAGGACAAGAAGCCGCGGTTTTTGTAAATACGAATTACAATAACACGAAGATAATAAACTCATTGGCTGAATTTTATATCAAGCACCTACCCTGACATGCTCATCGTTTTCTGGTTATCGGTTTTCCTGGTTGTTTTCAGCTATGCCATTTATCCGGTGATACTTAAATTGCTGGCCATCGGCAAAAAGCCCAACAGCAATACTTATGCGGCTGATGATCTACCAACGGTGTCTGTTATTATTGCTGCCTTCGATGAAGAAAGAGTGATTCAAGAGAAATTACTAACTGTGCTGGATAGCAGTTATCCAATGGAGAAGATTGAAATACTTGTTGGCTCGGATGCTTCTACCGACCAAACAATCCCCATTGTTCAGGAGCTAAGCCAGAGACATTTGTTAATCAAATGCTTTGATTTTCAAATGCGTAGAGGCAAGCCTTCGGTGGTCAATGACCTTGTCAGCCATGCTAACAATGAAATTCTTGTGCTCACCGATGCCAACGTAATGTTTACTCCCGGCACTTTGCTTCATCTGGTCAAGCATTTTAAGAACCCCGAAATTGGCCTTGTTGATACACGGATGGTAAATGAAGCAATAAAAATTGAGGGAATTGCACATCAGGAAAAAGCATACATCTCGCGCGAAGTATGGATAAAGAACATGGAAAGCCTTATATGGGGCACTATGATGGGGCCTTTCGGGGGGTGCTATGCCATCAGGCGGTCCGATTACAGCCAGGTTCCTCCGCATTCGCTGGTTGACGATTTCTATATTAATATGAGGGTGCTGGAAAAGGGAAAGAAAGCGGTCAATGAGTTGCAGGCCATCGTGCACGAAGATGTTTCGAACAGCCTTCGCGATGAATTTCACCGCAAGGTACGCATTGCTACCGGCAACTTTCAAAACCTGCGCCGCTTTAAGCATTTGCTCTGTCCACTGTGGAAAGGAACAGGTTTTGCATTTCTTTCGCACAAGGTGCTACGCTGGTTTGGACCACTTTTCCTGATATTAGCTCTTGTTGCAAATATCCCGCTGGCTTTTCGGAACGATATTTACTGTATAACAATGATTGGGCAATTGATGCTCATGGTTGGTGTTCCCCTGCTCGACCAGGTCTTGAAAAGGTTCAACCTGCACTGCTCCATACTGCGATTGATCGTCCATTTCTACAGCATGAACCTGGCATTGTTAGTTGGAATGTTCAGGTATCTGAAAGGGGTAAAATCGGGTATTTGGAAACCCACACCCAGGTATCAGTAGCTTGCCGGATTTGATGCAACTGGCGCAAAGGATTGCTGGTCTTATGCTTCCAGCATTGACCTTAGTGTTTCTGCCATACCGTATTTCGGTTCCCATCCCAATTCTCTCCTGATTTTACTGGCATTGCCAACCAACACTTCAATTTCGTCGGTGCGCATCAAATACTCTGCCTGGGTGATTTGCATGTGATGGCCAGCGAGTTTTATGGTTTCCTCAACAAGTTCGCTAATGCTATAACCTTTGCCGCTGGCAATGTTGTAGGTTTCGCCATTTTTGAAGTTTTCGATGATGAGCTTATAGGCACCCACCACATCTCTCACATCGCTGAAATCCCTTATTGCATGAGTATTACCCAAGTCAATGCTGGGTTTTCTCTGCTTGAAAGCAGCAATAATTTTAGGAATTACAAATTCAATGCGTTGTCCTGGACCTGTATGATTAAAAGGTCGGGCAATAACATACTCGAGGTTATATTTCTCGCTAAATGCGTTGACCTCCCTCTCGGCCCTGGCCTTGCTATCCCCATAATGATTCACGGGGTTGACGGGGAATTTTTCATCAATGGGTTGGTTTTCTTGGGCGACATTACCATAAATCAATGAGGAGCTGATAAAAAGCAGACGAGGTAGATGACTTAGATGTAGGCAGGCATTCAGCAGGTTTCGGGTTCCGCCTGTATTAATATCGTACATCAACGAAGTGTCCTCCACATGTGCAATTCCGGCCAGGTGCGCCACAAAATCAGGGTTTATTATCTGCAAACCGGTTGTCAACGATTTTGAGTCGCAAATGTCTATAGCTAAGGTAGTATGATCTTTCGAAGCCTTGTCAATGCCCCACACGTCATAGCCATCTCTTCTCAATTCTTTTGCGAGGTAAGTACCGGCAAAGCCATGAATGCCTGTTATGAGAATTTTCATCCGATAGGTTATCAGTTTTAATGGAGATTAATTAAAGCTGTGAATAAACTTGCAATGTCGCAGCGATTATTTTTGCTTTTCCAAATCAGCCCTGAGCATCAGTTCGGCTAATTCTTTGTAACGCACGTTGGGCTCCCATCCCAATTCGCGTTTTGCTTTCGAGTAATCGCCAATAAGAGATTCAACTTCGGCAGGCCTGTAAAATTCGGGATTTATTTTAACCACTACCTTTCCGGTCTCTTCATCTTTTCCCAACTCCTTAATACCTATACCTTCCCAAACGATTCTTTTTCCGACATAGTTGAAGCACACCTCAATCCACTCCCTCACTGAGTGCGATTCGTTGGTGGCGAGCACAAAATTATCCGGAACATCATGTTGCATCATCAACCACATGCCCTCCACAAAATCTTTTGCATAGCCCCAATCTCTTTTTACATCTAAAGTGCCAATTTCGAAATGATCGAGTTTCCCTAATTGAATCCTTGCTACAGCATCTGTGATCTTACGGGTTACAAATTCAATGCCCCTGAGTGGAGACTCGTGATTGAAGAGGATGCCCGTGGAGGCAAAAATATTGTACGATTCGCGATAGTTTATCGTGATCCAGTGTCCGTAAAGTTTAGCTACACCATAGGGACTGCGGGGATAGAACGGTGTGTTTTCATTTTGCGGAAACTCTCGTGCCTGGCCGAACAATTCTGAAGTAGATGCCTGATAAAACCTGATACCCGGGTCAACAATGCGAATGGCTTCGAGTAGGTTGGTTACCCCAATCCCTGTGACATTGCCTGTCAGGATAGGGTTTTTGAAGGAATGTGCCACAAAACTCTGGGCGCCAAGGTTATATACCTCCTGGGGCCTCACTTCCATAATAATGCGGGTGAGGTTGCTTGTGTCGAGTAAATCCGTTTCAACCAAGCGTATGCGGTTGGTAATACCCAGCTCATCGAGCCTCGAGAAATTGGGAGTACTCAGCCTGCGAAACCCACCGACAACTGCATATTCTTTGTTGAGGAGGAATTCGGCAAGATAGGCGCCGTCTTGCCCGGTGATGCCTGTGATGAATGCTATTTTCTTCATAATATAATATATATTGTAGGTAAAAATAATTCTTAAAGATTTTGGTATTTAGGAAAGGTAAAAAGGGATAGAGGTATAGGGTATAGGGTATGAGTGTGTGGAATTTCCCTATTTCCTTATACCTTATACCCTATACCTCTATCTCCCAATACCTAAACAAATAAAATAATTTTTAAATCAACTGTTTTGTGCCTTCAGGCCTATTTTGATTTTTCTTTTGCGAAACAATTTACCCCATGCATCTGTATCCATCAGCGGAGAATCCGTTACTGCTTTGTAAGTGAGCCAAATTCCCAGCGGTAAAAATAGGGCCGACGACATCCACATGCCCGTAAATGGATCGAGCACCCCGATCCTGACATATTTATCACCCGTTGTGGATGCGATGTGAAATAAAACAAATAATAGTGTAGAAACCACCAATGGCATACCCAAACCGCCTTTTCGGATGATGGCTCCCATCGGGGCCCCCACAAAAAACAAGATAAAGCATGCAAACGACAGGGTAAATTTTCTGTGCCATTCAATGTCATGCCGCCTTATCAGCTTTTGCTGCCCTTCGAAACTCGTACGCATGTATTCAACAGTTGATTTAACACCTCTAACGGAATTGAGCGCTGTGCTCAGGGCTTGTTGCTTTTCTGTTTGGCCAAGATTATTCATGAAATCACCTTTAAAAAGCAGGCTTGTATCAGACTTAACGATTGCTGCTGTATCAAATCGTGAAAAAAAATAATAGTTGTATCGCATGGCACTGGCAAAGCTCTTGTGCCGAAACACTAACTCGCTATTGAGCGAATCGCGTGCTTTTTCCAATTGCTTGAGGTTGAACATCTGGTAGTTGTGTTTAAAAAACTCCTCATCAGTTCTGTTTAGCGCAAATGCTGCCAGGTCGAAACGACGTACTTCTTTTTCAAAACGTATTCGGGCAAAAGGCAAAGCAGCCGGGTTTCTTCGGTCTGGCTTGTCATCATAACTCACACCATTGTATAATGTTACCACCAGGAAGCGACCGTCGTCGGCTTGTTCCATGGTACCCCATTCAGCAAGCGAAACAGTGGTATTGCCCATTCCTGCGGTATGATCGTAAATAATCACATCACGAACGGTTTTACCATCATTGTCTTTGTCGCCTACCCTTATCACATACCCATCAATCCCGTCATAATAAATGCCCTCTTTGATATTGAGCGAGAGCTTTTGCTGCCGCACGTCGTACAGTATGGTTCGGAATTTGAGATTGGTGACAGGCAACAGATTATTGGAAAAATAAAAAGCAATGATACTGATGAAAACCGATAATACAATCAATGGCAACATTAACCTGCGCAAGGATATACCAGCAGCCTTAATAGCTACCAGCTCATAATTTTCTCCAAGGTTTCCAAAGGTCATCAGCGAAGAAAGCAGGATAGCCAGCGGAAGGGCCATAGGTACAAAGGTGGTGGAAGCATAAAACAACAACTCGGCAACAACTCCCC
>JAUXXY010000181.1 GCA_030684735.1 Bacteroidales bacterium
AATCTCGCCCCTGGATAATGGTTGCACTTTTTGAATGTTCCGAAGATAGAGGAACTGCCCAAAAACTTGAAAACTTCATTAAACACCAGAAAAGTAAATCGTTTCTGGAGAAGATGATCAATAGCGAAAAGTTCTCCGGAATATTAGCTCAATCGGTTATCCCGTAAGTGCGAGACGAAGTCTCGGGATTAACCAGAGGGTCGTCCCGAGAGCGTAGCGATTCGGGATGCAGCAGGGGAAGCAATCAAGGGAGGTTTAGATGGCCTCCTTTTTTTATGTGCTATATTTGTGTTCTTCTTTCCCCAATTATCATTACAATAAACTTAACTTTGTTTTTTCTGAAACAAGGTCTATGGCGTTAAGCTGGAACGAAATAAAAACGCGGGCTATTCTCTTCTCAAAAGAATGGGAGCACGAAACAAAAGAAGGGGCCGAATCCAAGTCCTTCTGGGACGACTTCTTCAATGTTTTTGGCATCTCGCGGCGTAGGGTAGCAACCTTCGAAACCCGAGTAACCAAGCAAGATCGCAAAGACGGTTTTATTGACCTGCTTTGGAAAGGCCATTTACTTGTAGAACACAAATCGTCGGGCAAAGACCTTAACCGTGCTTACATTCAAGCCATAGAGTACTTTCCCGGCCTCAAAGAGTATGAACTGCCCAAATACATCCTGGTTTGCAACTTTCAAACCTTCCGGCTTTATGACCTGGACGAAAACACCCAACACGAGTTTGAACTGAAAAACCTGGCAACCAATGCCCATCATTTCGCTTTTATTGCAGGGTATCAAAAACACAGCTTCAAGGAAGAAGACCCCGTAAACATCGAAGCAGCTGAGCTAATGGGCAAGCTGCATGATAAACTGGCCGAAATTGGTTACACGGGCCATCACCTCGAAGTTTTTCTCGTGAGGTTGCTTTTTTGCCTTTTTGCCGATGATACCGGCATTTTCGAAAAAGGCATTTTTCAAGAATACATTGAACAAAGAACCAATGAGGACGGCAGCGACCTTGCAGCTCACCTCTCCATGATCTTCGAAGTGCTGAACACACCAAAGGAAAACAGGCTTAGAAATCTTGACGAAACGCTTGCCTCTTTGCCTTTCGTAAACGGTAAATTGTTTGAAGACCATTTGCCAATGGCTTCGTTTGATGGTGAAATGCGCAAAATTTTGCCGCAAGCCTGCCGATTGGATTGGGGGAAAATATCCCCTGCCATTTTTGGCTCTCTCTTTCAAAGCGTGATGAACCCGGTTGAAAGAAGGAATCTGGGCGCACATTACACTTCCGAGAAAAATATCCTGAAACTCATCAAACCACTCTTTCTTGACGATCTCCATATAGAATTTGGAACCGTAAAAGATAACCTTAACAGGCTGAAGCAGTTTCACAATAAGATTGCCTCACTGCGTTTTCTTGATCCTGCCTGCGGTTGTGGAAACTTTTTGGTAATCACCTATCGTGAACTCCGACTACTTGAAATTAACATCATACGCTCGCTGTTGTTCAAACACATGAAAATCCAGGAAGGTGCTGCCGGATATTCCTCGCTGGATATTGCCCACTTGATTAAATTGGATGTTGACCGCTTCCACGGAATAGAATATGAGGATTTCCCGGCACAAATAGCCCAGGTGGCCATGTGGCTGATTGACCACCAGATGAACATGCAGGTGTCGGAAATATTTGGTGAATACTTTGTGCGCCTGCCTTTGCGCAAAAGCCCGGTTATTTTTCACGGCAATGCCCTGCGCATTGACTGGCATTCTCTCATAGAACCCATGCCCTGGGAAAAGAAAGCCCAACGCTACGATTTTATTTTGGGTAATCCGCCGTTTGTAGGCAAACAACATCAAAACTCTGAGCAAAAAGCTGATATGGAATTGATTTGGTCAGGTGTGAATGGAGCGGGTGTCCTGGATTATGTTAGTTGTTGGTATATCAAGGCTGCACAATACTTAAAGAGTTATTCACAACCGGCTGAGGAAACCAATAAAGAAAATGAGGGAACTAAAGTTGCTTTTGTTTCAACAAATTCCATAACACAAGGAGAACAGGTTGGTATTTTATGGAATGAGCTTTTCAACAAATACAATATCAAAATTCATTTCGCTCACCGGACTTTTAGCTGGACCAATGAAGCACGTGGCAAAGCAGCCGTGCATGTAGTAATTATCGGCTTTTCAAATTTCGATGTTTCTGAAAAATATTTGTACGAGTATGAAACGATCAAGTCTGAACCTCATGAACGAAAGGTGAGAAACATCAATCCATACCTTGTTGAAGCCAATGACCTTGGTATTCTTAATGGTTAAAGTCCACTTTGCAGTGTTCCTGAAATTTCATTCGGAAGCATGCCTAATGATGGCGGACATTTGCTATTAACGAACGATGAATTGTATGAACTGTTACGAATTGAACCTGGTGCAGAAAAATTCGTCAGGCCATTATTAAGTGCCAGAGAATTTATAAACGGAGAAAACAGGTGGTGCTTATGGCTCACAGATATTCAGCCATCAGCGTTAAAACAACTTCCTGAAGTCACCAAACGTGTTCAATTAGTCAAAGAGCATAGAATCAGAAGCAATAGAGAGGCGACAAAAAAGTTGTCCGTATTTCCAACTCTGTTTGGGGAAAATAGACAACCAAATTCAGAGTATATTTTAATTCCTCGCCATTCATCTGAAAATAGAAAATATATTCCACTTGGATTTTTTGGCAAGAATTACATTGCAAGCGATAGTTGCCTTTTTATTGCAAATGCAAAACTTTTTCACTTTGGCATATTATCTTCGTTAATGCACATGACATGGGTAAAATATGTTTGTGGAAGAATTAAGAGTGATTTCAGATACTCGAATGAAATGGTTTACAACAACTTCCCCTGGCCCGAAAACCCCACAGAAAAACAGAAAGAAGCCATAGAAAAGGCTGCCCAACAGGTGCTCGATGTGCGCAATGAGTTTGCAGGCAGCAGCCTCGCCGATTTATACGACCTCATTACCATGCCGCCAAAGTTGGTAAAAGTCCACCATGCGCTCGACAAAGCCGTTGATTCAGCCTACCGTTCCAAGTCATTTACAGGCGAAACCAAACGCATTGAGTTTCTGTTTGAGCTTTACGAAAAATATATCGCCGGGATTGAAAGTATCTCATTTTAGGTGAGTTAATAATTAAAAAATTGTTAGGAATTAAACGAGATCTTATGATGCAATTTTCAACACTCTCCCTCGGCCTCTGGCGCCTGGCTTCATGGAATTATTCTTCGCAGCAGGTACTCGATTTAGTCAAACATAGCCTCGACGTAGGCATCACCACCTTCGACCATGCCGATATCTATGGCAGCTACACTTGTGAGGAGATTTTCGGAAATGCACTGGCCGGACAAAGTTCTCTGCGTAACCGGATGCAGTTAGTTAGCAAATGCGGAATTAAACTGGTATCTGATCAACGCCCACTTCATACAATGAAATCGTATGATACCGGCAGGGAACACATCATGCGCTCGGTCGAAAACTCACTGCAGACTTTACGAACCGATTACCTGGATGTGTTATTGATACACCGCCCCAGTCCATTGATGGATGCCGACGAAATAGGGGAAGCCTTTGGCACACTCAAACAACAAGGGAAAGTCCTGCATTTTGGGGTGTCGAACTTTTCAACTTCTCAATTTGATTTGCTGCAGTCGCGCTTCGATTTTCCGTTGGTAACCAACCAGATAGAAATATCAGTGTTATGTCCAGCGCCTTTCACAAACGGGTTGTTAGACCATTGCCAGCAACATCGCTACCAACCCATGGCGTGGTCGCCTGTAGGTGGCGGCCGTTTGTTTGATCACGAAAACCAACAAACCCATCAACTACGGGAAACACTTACAGGAATTGCACAGTCACTGGGTAATTATTCGATAGAGCAAGTGGCTTTGGCATGGCTTCTTGGACATCCGGCCAGGATTATTCCTGTGCTTGGAACCGGGAAAACCGAACGCCTTTCATCAGCTACACAAGCATTAGATATTTCGTTAACCACAGAGCAATGGCTTGAAATCTTTATGGCCGCAACTGGTATGGAACTTCCCTGATAAAACCTGAAACCAATCCCGTCAGGGTTCAAAACCCTGACGGGGTTTTAGGTATGAACACCGGTAATTTTTAAGACCTTTGCCTGTCGAACTTTCTAATCTACTGACTATGATAAAAATTCTCGGCCTTGGCAATGCACTGGTTGATGTTATGGTGACAATCCCTGGCGATGAATTGCTCGACCATTTCAACCTAACTAAAGGCAGCATGCAGCATGTCGGGCGGAAAGTGTTTGATGATGTGCTTGCCTCTGTAAGAGATTTCAAACAAGTGGTCACGTCGGGGGGGTCGGCAGCCAATGCCATTCATGGGTTGGCAAGCCTTGGAAATCAGACGGCATTTATTGCCAAAGTTGGTCGCGATACATTGGGCGATTTCTTTTTAAATGATATGATTACTAACGGCATTGAACCCAGGTTCCTGAGAACAGATACTGAAACCGGAATTGCCGTTACGTTAATCTCTCCCGATGGTGAGCGTACTTTTGCCGTTTACCTGGGGGCCGCCATTGAATTGAGTGCCGACGATATGGGGAACGAGCTTTTCAGGGGATTCGACATATTGCACATTGAAGGCTATTTGGTACAGAACCACGAGCTGATAGAAACAGCGC
>JAUXXY010000189.1 GCA_030684735.1 Bacteroidales bacterium
GGCAAGGATCTTGACGATGCCACCAGCCTGCATTACACTGGCAAGGAGTATTTAAAATCGGCTGATGAGATGGCAGCATTATTCCCCGAACATCCTGAGGCACTCGCCAACACGTTGGAAATCAGCAACAAAATTGAGGAGTTTACTCTTAATCCCGGGAAAAATCTCCTGCCCCACTTTCCTTTACCCGATAGGTTCACCTGCGAAAACGAGTACTTGGAATTCTTGACCTACGAGGGCGCAAAAATACTCTATCCCGATTTAACCTTAGAGATTAAGGAAAGAATTGATTACGAACTATCGGTGATTGCAACCAAAGGCTTTTCAGGCTATTTTCTTATCGTACAGGATTTTATCCGTAAAGCACGCGAGATGGATGTTGTTGTGGGCCCTGGCCGCGGATCTGCTGCAGGGTCAATTGTTTCCTATTGCCTCGAAATTACCCGGGTTGACCCCATAAGATATCAACTGCTTTTTGAACGTTTCCTCAACCCCGAGCGTCCCTCGTTGCCTGATATTGATGTTGATTTTGACGACGAAGGCAGGGAAAAGGTGCTCAGATATGTGGTTGAAAAGTACGGTGAAAATCGTGTTGCACAGATAGTTACGTTTGGCACCATGGCTGCCCGCTCTGCCATTAGGGATGTGGCCAGGGTGCTGAAAGTGCCATTGCCCGAAGCCGACCGGCTTGCCAAATTAGTTCCCGAAAAAGCTGGCACCACGTTGAAGCAAGCCTTTAAATCGGTACCTGAGCTTCAGGAGATCGCAAAAGGCGACAATCAAATGCTACGCAAAACCCTTGAATATGCCCAGATTCTTGAGGGCTTAAACCGTCATACCGGTAAGCATGCCTGTGGTGTAATCATTGGCCCTGACGACCTGATAAACTATGTGCCTCTTAGCCTGGCCAAGGACAGCGACATGATGATGACTCAATACGAGGGTAAGCTCATCGGAGGTGTCGGGTTGTTGAAGATAGACTTCCTGGGACTGAAGACCCTGTCAATCATCAAAGATGCCATAGTGAATATTCGTCGCTGGAATGGTGATATAATTGATATTGAACAGATTCCGCTTGATGATGAGACAACTTTTTCCCTCTTCAAACGGGGAGACACCGTTGGCACTTTCCAGTTCGAATCCGAAGGTATGCGGGGCTATCTGCGAGAGCTGGAACCGGGCAATATGGAAGATCTGATAGCAATGAACGCTCTTTACAGGCCTGGCCCCATGGATTTTATCCCCACCTACATCAGGCGAAAACATGGCCGCGAAGCGGTAACTTATCCATTGCCTGTGCTCGAACCAATACTCAATTACACATACGGTATCATGGTTTACCAGGAACAGATAATGGAAGTTGCCCAGAAAATCGCCAACTTTACGCCAGGTCGTGCAGATAAATTGCGTGAAGTGATGGGTAAGAAAATTATTGTCGATTTGCCGGTATTGCAGGAAGAATTTATGAAAGGAGCCCTCGAAAATGGTTACAGTATAGAAGAAAGCTCCAAAACGTTTGACATCATGAAGGAGTTTGCCAACTATGGTTTCAATCGCTCACATGCAGCAGCCTATGCTATAATCTCCTACCACACTGCATATCTCAAGGCTCACTACCCAGCCGCCTTTATGGCTGCCGTGCTCACCCATAACCTTTCGGATATTAAGAAGATTACTTATTTCATTGATGAATGCCGGCGCATGGACATCGCTGTGCTTGGCCCTGATATCAACGAGAGTGAATTGAATTTCACTGTAAATAAGAAAGGAGAGATCCGTTTCGGACTCGCTGCCGTGAAAGGCGTGGGCGAAGGAGGTGTGCAGGAGATTATTACCGACCGCGATACAAACGGACCTTTCGCCAATGTATTCGATCTGGCTAAACGCATCAACCTCCGCTCAGTCAACAGGCGTACTTTCGAAGCATTAGCCTTTGCGGGTGCTTTCGATTGTTTTAGCAACATGCACCGTGCCCAGTATTTCTATCGCGAAAAAACTGACGATACAATCTTTTTGGATAAAATCATTCGCTTTGCTTCAAACTATCAAAACTTTGCCAATTCAGCACAGCATAGCCTTTTTGGCGGCGACCAGGAGGTAATGCTTCCTGCTGTTGAAATACCTGTTTGCGAACCCTGGCTGAAAATGGAACAACTCAAATTCGAAAAAGAGGTAACAGGATTTTATATGTCAGGACATCCACTCGACGATTTCAAACTTGAGTTTGACACGCTTTGTAATGTAAACCTCACCGATTTAAAAGAAGACGCAATAAAGCTTGCGAACAGGGATTTGGTTTTCGGCGGAATTGTTACCGCTATAGCCAATAAAATAGGCAAGAACGGCAAACCCTATTCAACCTTCACCCTAGAGGATTTTAGCGACCAATACACCATTTTTCTTTTCTCCGAAGATTATCTGCGACATAAACATTTCCTGGTAGAGGGAACTACCCTGCTCATCAAAGCAAGAATGCAGTCAAGGTTCGGCCAGGAAGAAAGATATGAGCTTAAAATCGGTTTTATCTGCCTGATGGCCGAAGCCCTAGATAAGTTAGTACATAACATCACCCTGCACATTGTGCTCAGGGATGTAGATGAAACAACGATCAAATGGCTTCATAAAGTGATGAAAGCCAACAAGGGTGATTGTGCGATTGCCATTAGGGTGACCGATCCCGAAGAGAGGATCTTTCTGAACTTTCCGGCACCGAAGTATAAGGTGGAATGTTCGAACCTGCTGAGAGAAATATCAGCATATAAGACTATTAGCTACATACTAAATTGAGTTTTTATTGTTTTCATACTTGCAGGTTACCTATAGAAGAAAATACCTATTTTTGAAAACATTTTATTTCACTTTTAACACAGGAACTTATGGCAATAGAATTCACTGATTCAAATTTCGAACAACTTGCTATTCAGTCAGATAAACCAGTTGTTGTTGACCTATGGGCAGTTTGGTGCGGCCCATGCCGTATTATCGCACCATTTATCGAGGAATTGGCCAAGGATTTTGAAGGCAAAGCTGTGGTAGGCAAGCTTGATGTTGACAGCAACCCCCAAACCACCACGCGCTTTGGCATACGCAATATCCCTACTGTTTTGTTTCTGAAAAACGGTGAAGTTGTTGACAAACAGGTGGGCGCTGTTCCTAAGTCTGCCCTGGTTGCCAAGCTTGAAAAGTTGTTATAGCTTAATAACAATCAGTTACTTTTGCATTAAGATTTAAGTTTAGGCCTGGTTGAATGCCACTTGTTTGTCGCTTCAACACAGGCTTATTATACTACAAGCGGCAGTGGTAACGCAGGTGCGGGAGCAGCGGCAGTTGGCAGCAGCAGTCCTGCCTACTGCTACTGCTTACTTGTTATCATACGCGTTTTATTACCGTTCAAAATATAATTGTTCTCATAGTGGATAACAATCTCGATAGCAGTCGTTTACAGGAATTTTCTGCGTTGGAGCTCATCGCTCGCCAGGCAGTAGAAGGCTTTATTATAGGCCTTCATAAAAGTCCGTTTCATGGCTTCTCGGTCGAGTTTGCCGAACACAGGCTACATAATCCGGGTGAGTCAACAAGACATATTGATTGGAAGCTTTTTGGCCGCACCGACAGATTATACTCCAAACGCTTCGAAGAAGAAACCAACCTGCGCTGCCAGGTCATTATTGACCATTCATCATCCATGTATTATCCGGTGATAGACCACCCCACCATTGAGAACCCCGATAAAATAACCTTCTCAGTACATACAGCTGCAGCCATTCTGTATCTGCTTAAAAAACAGCGTGATGCCTTCGGGCTTAGTGTCTTTTCCGATCGCCTTGAAACACATATCGCTCCTCGTAGCAATTCGGTACATCAGAAATATATTTTTTCTGAGCTGGAAAAATTGCTCAGAGGAAATGATTTGCAGCAGAAAAGGCCCACGCTGGCTTCCGAAGTATTGCACCAAATGGCAGAAAGCCTGCATAAACGTTCGCTCATAGTCATCTTCAGCGATATGATGGAAAGCCAAAGTAATCCTGAAGTAATCTTTGATGCCCTGCAGCACCTGCGGCACAACAAGCACGAAGTAATACTATTTCATACGGTGGACCGCAGCACCGAGATAGATTTTGCATTTGCCAACCGCCCCTATCGTTTTGTGGATATGGAGAGCGGTGACGACATCAGGTTATTACCCAACGAGGTAAGAGCGGAATATGTGAACTATATGAACCGCTTTAGCCGCGAACTACAATTGCGCTGTGCCCAATACCAGGTAGATTTTGTGGAAGCCGACATTAAAAAGGGGTTCCGCCAGATCCTATTGCCATACTTGCTCAAACGGGAGAAACTTTTCTGAATTACACAATCCTACGATATGCAACAAGCCGAAAAACTCATCGGCGTGATTGTAGAAAAAGACGGTTTTTCTATTTGACTGGCAAAAAAAGCCGGGCCCACATTGCTGCCCCATGGAGTGAAGGTTCCATGTACAAAGTGCTAGGGTTGTAGAGAAGCGAAAAACCAGTTGTTAAGCGAAAATTGCAAATTTTCGAAAGCATGAAACATTGGCACCTCCCTTTTTGCCGAGGATAATACTGTAGATTCGAATTTGCAAAGACCTTTTTTAATTCTTAGGAGAAGAAAATTGCAAAACACATAAAATGACTTATCTTTGTGCGGGTTTACAAGCACTT
This sequence comes from Bacteroidales bacterium, assembly GCA_030684735.1. Taxonomy (GTDB): domain Bacteria; phylum Bacteroidota; class Bacteroidia; order Bacteroidales; family JAAYJT01; genus JAAYJT01. The sequence goes on from JAUXXY010000189.1 coordinate 4,686, forward strand.
CGGTTATAAAGAGCTGTGAACCAAACGGGAACGACGAAAATCGAAAAAAGAGTAGTCAAATTTAATACTTCAAATTATGCATCTTTTAGTCATTTCATTATTGACAATTCTTGCAGGCACCTTGTTGCTCGCAAAATTCAGAAAAGACCAACCCGGCAAACTCTTTTCCTGCATCTCCTGATTTTTTATTGTAGTAGGATTCATACTTTTTGTAGGCTTTATTGGCGGAGGCATTTGCAAGATGACTCAGTGCGGTTATTCCGGACATCACGAATGCCAGACTGAGATGATGACGAAAGATTGTTGCCCCGGAATGCAGGCTCATACTTGCAGCCCAAAAGGCACCTACAGAGTAATGTGCTCCAAGAAGGCAAAATGTGCATCGGACAGTACGATGAAACGCTGCCTTAAACAGATGGAAAATGATTCTACTGAAATAGTGGAGCATGAAGATTAGGTTATTAAAAGTGATATTTTCTGGTTAATTCCAGCAATCGGACTATCCTGTCACAACGTCGGCAAGTTTAATTTCTATTCTTTCCGAAGTGTTCAGTGGAACGCTGTCTGTTAACTCAACCTTGGCAAAATCATTGTTGGGTGTATGGGACTGCTTGCACTTTTTATCCCAATAGCTAAATGTGGCCGGATTTATGCCTTGCTATAGCTAAACAATTTCTGACTTGGCCGCTTTTTCCCATTTTTCAGCCACTGAAAACATTCTTGTTTCTTTGACTGGTGATTCCATTTTGATTTTTAATCGCAAAATTATAGCTGCAAGAAAAGCGGGTCAAGATGGGTTGGTAGGGTGGATACATTATTCCTCTGATAAGTCGTTCTACCCTGGTTTTCGTTTTGGTTAACCGGCCGTTTGATGCAATGGCGACCCAAATTTATTTGCTGCTTCTTTGTTTGATATTAATCTTTATCTGTAACTTCGTCAAAATTAAAAGGGTCGCCACTGCATCAACCGCCCCGCCCATTACCAGCAAGCGTAAAAAGACAAGAAACCACAGTAATAAAATAGAAAGTAAACTATTGTGAAAGGACAGAAAAGTAATGAAATATTGACAAGAAAAGAAAGACGGCACACAAGCCGACCCTTCGCAAAATCAAAAGAGCCATTTCCTGCCACCGCACTGGAAAAATACTTACTTTAGTAATTTAATTTTATCTATGCCAAATCAAGACCCAGAACAAATAGCAAGGGATATTATAGACAAGCAACTTCTTGCTTGTGGCTGGGTTATTCAGGACAAAGACAAAATAAACCTGAATGCAAGCATTGGTGTTGTCGTTCGTTATTACCTGACACAAGACGGAAAGGAAACGGATTATGTAATATTCGTTGATAAAAAACCTGTTGGAGTAATTGAAGCAAAACGAGAAGAAGAAGGTGTCCGGCTGACAGTTCACGAAACACAATCAGAAGAATATGCCACAAGCAAACTAAAATATCTAAACAACGACCCTCTGCCTTTTGTGTATGAAAGTACAGGTGATGTAACACGCTTCACAGACTTTCGTGACCCGAAACCCCGCTCAAGACCCGTGTTTACTTTTCACAGACCGGAAACTTTTCGTTCATGGCTGAAAAAAGAAAAATCACTTCGCAGCAGTTTAAATGATTTGCCGACACTCCCAACAGAAGGACTTCGGGAATGTCAGATTATTGCCATTAACAAACTTGATAAATCTTTTAAAGAGTATAAGCCAAAGGCATTGATTCAAATGGCAACCGGTGCTGGGAAAACTTATACTGCTGTTACTTTTATTTATCGTTTGCTCAAATTCACAGAAGCAAAGCGCATTTTGTTTTTGGTTGACACTAAAAATCTTGGAGAACAGGCAGAACAGGAATTTATGTCATACTTACCCATTGATGACAATAGATTATTTACAACTATTTATGGAGTTCACCGTTTGAAATCAAGTTATGTTCCGGCTGACAATCATGTTTACATCAGCACCATTCAACGGTTGTATTCTATTCTGAAAGGAACTGAATTAGACGAAGCAGCAGAGGAAGAAAATCCAAATGAAAGATGGCAACCAAAAGAACCAATGCCTGTTGTTTACAATGAAAAATTACCGATTGAATTTTTTGACTTCGTTGTAATTGATGAATGCCACCGCAGCATTTACAATTTGTGGATGCAGGTATTGCAGTATTACGATTCGTTTCAAATTGGTTTGACCGCAACACCCGACAACAGAACTTTCGGGTACTTTAATCAAAATATTGTGAGTGAATACAACCACGAACAGGCAATTACAGACGGCGTGAATGTTGGGCATGATGTGTATTTGATTGAAACAAAAATTACCCAACAAGGCGCTACTATTGAAAAAGGCGTATATGTAGAACGCAGAGAAAAGCTCTCACGTAAAAAACGATGGGAGATGCAGGACGAAAACGAAACTTATGGAGCAAATCAGTTGGATAAGGATGTAGTAAACCCAAATCAAATCAGGCTCATCATCAAAACATTCATAGAAATGTTGCCGGACATTTTTAAAAACGAGAAACGATTTGATGAAAATGGAATTTTTGAAACTCCCAAAACACTAATCTTTGCCAAGACTGATTCACATGCTGACGACATCATCAACATTGTGCGTGAAGAATTTGGTGAGGGAAATAGTTTCTGCAAAAAAATTACTTACAAAAATTCAGATGAAGATCCGAAATCTGTTTTGGCTCAGTTCCGCAATTATTATTATCCAAGAATTGCAGTAACAGTGGATATGATTGCTACAGGTACAGATGTGAAGCCGTTGGAATGCTTGCTTTTTATGCGTGATGTGCGGAGCCGAAATTATTTTGAGCAGATGAAAGGCAGAGGCACAAGAGTAATTCCACTGGATGATTTGAGAAAAGTTACTCCTACTGCAAAATTTACGAAAGACCATTTTGTAATTGTTGATGCTGTGGGTGTTACAAAAAGTTGCAAAACCGACAGCAGACCATTAGAGAAAAAACCCGGAGTGCCTTTAAAAGATTTGTTGAATGCAATTACCGTTGGTAATCGGGATGAAGATTTATTTTCATCATTGGCAAATCGTTTATCAAGATTAGAAAAACAAATTACTGAACAGGAGAAAGAAATATTTTCCGAAATGACAGACGGAAAAAGTTTGAATCAGGTTGTGAAAGATTTATTGAACGCTTACAATCTTGATGTGATAGATGATTTAAAAGCGAAAGTAGAAATGGAGCTTTCAGGAGAATCACCAATCAAAATAAAAGAAGCATTCAACAAACGGCATGATGCACTGAAAGAAAAAGCTGGAGAAATTTTTACAGGCGAACTAAGCAATTACATTGAAAATGTACGCAGAGCACACGAACAAACTATTGACATTACAAACCCCGACACATTAGTAAATCAAGGTTGGGCAACCGACAGCAAGGAGAGAGCAGAAAATCTAATTGCTGATCTTAAAACATGGATTGAACAACACAAAAATGAAATAACTGCATTACAGATTTTTTATTCGCAACCATTCCGCAGGCGTGAACTCACATACAAAATGATTCAGGAAGTGATGGAGAAATTGAAGTTGGACAAACCATTGCTTGCGCCCATGCAAGTGTGGCGTGCTTATGAGCAATTGGATGCTTCGACAAGCTCAGCACCAAGAGGCAAACCATTATCTGAATTAATTGCA
>JAUXXY010000194.1 GCA_030684735.1 Bacteroidales bacterium
CTTCATCAGCAAAAAATACAATCTGACCGGTAGCTGCACCCGGCGAAGCGGGTAAGCCCTTGCTGATCACAGTGGCTTGGTTCATGGCGTCCTGATCGAATATAGGATGCAACAATTCGTCGAGTTTATTGGGTTCAACACGCAGCAGGGCTTCCTTTTTGGTGATCAAACCTTCGCGTAGCATATCTACGGCAATCTTCACCATGGCTGCACCTGTCCGTTTTCCGTTGCGGGTTTGCAAAATCCAGAGTTTGCCATCCTGGATGGTAAATTCAAGGTCCTGCATATCTCGATAGTGCTGTTCGAGTTTTTGTTGAAATGACATCAGTTCAACAAACACTTCAGGCATAGCTTCTTCGAGCGAGGGATAATTGGTAGCACGATCTTCTTCACTTACGGTGGCCAGTTTGGCCCACCGTTGCGAACCTTCGAGGGTGATCTGTTGCGGAGTGCGGATACCGGCCACTACATCTTCGCCCTGTGCGTTGATGAGGTATTCGCCGTTGAACAGCTTTTCGCCCGTGGCGGCATCCCGCGTAAAAGCTACGCCGGTACCTGAGTTCTGGCCCATATTTCCGAATACCATTGCTTGTACATTAACAGCTGTGCCCCATTCATCAGGAATGTTGTGCATCTTACGGTAATAGGAGGCACGGTCGTTTCCCCAGCTGTTAAAAACGGCCATCACCGACCCCCATAATTGTTCCCAGGGGTTTTCGGGGAAATCATGACCTGTGTTTTTCTTTACAGCCTCCTTGAAGCGTTTTACAAGCTCTTTAAGGTCCTCGGTAGAGAGGTCTGTGTCGAGTTCAACTTTCTTCTCGGCTTTGAGGTGTTCCATGATCTCTTCAAAAGGATCAATATCTTCTTTCGAGGCGGGTTTAAGACCCAGCACCACGTCGCCATACATTTGAATGAATCGGCGGTAGCTATCCCACACAAAGCGCTCGTTACCCGATTTCTTCACTAAGCCGGCTACAGTGGCTTCGTTCAAACCAAGGTTAAGCACGGTGTCCATCATACCGGGCATCGAAGCGCGCGCACCCGAACGAACGGAAAAAAGGGCAGGGTTTACAGCATCGCCAAAACGGGCGCCGATTTCTTGTTCTACTTTCCGCACGTTTTCTTCAACCTCATTTTTGATAAGTTGAACTACATGGTTTCTGTCATGCTTGTTATAAAGCGTGCAAACTTCGGTGGTGATGGTGAAACCCGGAGGAACCGGAATGCCAATATTGACCATTTCGGCCAGGTTGGCTCCCTTTCCTCCCAGCAGGCTTTTCATACCGGCGTCACCATCGGCTTGCTTGCCGCCAAAAAAATAAACATATTTTTCATCTGTTTTCATTGCGTCGTTTTTCATGTGTCTTACTGTTATTTAGAATCGTTTCAATTTTTCAAAATGAGGGTGCAAAGGTAGTAAAAATAGAAAAAACTGAATCTGATGGTTGCTAATTCGATTAACGCTGTTAAAACTTTGTTAACCCGCATGTTAAGACTATATCAGACTTAAGATTTTCTGCTTCTCTTTCTTTCATGTTCATCGAGGATGATCTTGCGCAGGCGGATGGATTTGGGCGTAACCTCCACATATTCATCGCTTTTAATGTATTCCATGGCTTCTTCAAGCGAGAAACGGATGGGAGGGGAGATCACTATTTTGTCGTCCGAACCGGAAGCCCGGATATTGGTAAGCTTCTTGGTTTTGGTCACATTAACCAACAAGTCATCCTGCCTAGTGTGCTCGCCAATAACCTGACCAGTGTACACTTCTTGCTTTGGAAAGATGAAAAATTTTCCACGATCCTGCAATTTGTCAATGCTATAGGCGATTGCCGTGCCGGTTTCCATGGCAATGAGCGAGCCGTTCAGGCGGTTTTGGATATCGCCCTTCCAAGGCTCGTATGTGTTGAACCGATGCGCAATTACTGCTTCGCCCTCGGTAGCGGTAAGTATTGGGTTGGATAGGCCGATGATGCCCCGTGCAGGAATGTTGAATTCCAGGATCACCCGGTCGTTCTTGGTGTCAATGTTTAAAATTTCTCCTTTCCGTCGGGTTACAATCTCGATCACTCTACCTGAAAATGCCTCCGGAACACTGATGGTAAGAAATTCAACCGGTTCGTGTATTTCCCCATTGATCTCCTTGATGATTACCTGGGGTTGACCTATTTGGAACTCATAACCCTCGCGACGCATGGTCTCAACCAAAATGGAAAGGTGCAGGATGCCCCGGCCATAAACCAGCAGCCTGTCGGGTGAATCTGCCTCTTCAACCCGCAAGGCCAGGTTTTTTTCGGTTTCCCTGAACAAGCGCTCACGCACATGCCTGGACGTCACATAAATACCCTCTCTGCCAAAAAACGGAGAATTGTTGATGCTGAACAACATACTCATAGTAGGTTCGTCCACAGCAATGGGAGTGAGGGCTTCGGGTGCATCGAAATCAGCTACAGTGTCGCCGATCTCAAAGTTCTCAAGGCCAAGTATTGCACATATTTCGCCTGCTTCGAGTGTATGTTTCACTTTTTCCTTGCCTAAGCCTTCGAAACGGTATAATTCTTTGATAGCAGACTTAAAAACCCTGCCATCGCCTTTTACCAGCGATACCTGCATACCGGCCTTTATGCTGCCACGCAGGATCCTTCCCACCGCGATCCTTCCGATATAGGAAGAATAATCCAGCGAATTGATTTGCATCTGCAGAGTGCCGGGCAACTGTTCAGGTGCAGGAATATGCTGAAGAATGGTATCGAGCAGGTAGCTGACGTCCTGGGTTGGCTCGTGCCAGTCGTCGGCCATCCAACCTTCTTTTGAAGAACCATAAACCGTAGGAAAATCCAACTGGTCTTCGGTAGCGCCTAAGCTGAACATCAGGTCAAAAATGGCTTCCTGCACTTCCCCGGGAGAGCAGTTGAGCTTATCCACTTTGTTTATGACCACAATGGGTTTAAGCC
>JAUXXY010000197.1 GCA_030684735.1 Bacteroidales bacterium
GTATCAAAATAAAATCCGCAATCCTCATTCTCGAAAACTACTAAAAAGCATCGCCTAAACCAACGCACTCAATTAGTTGCGCAAAAATAAACATTCATCATTTAGTAAATGAGGTCAGTTGCTCTGAACTTATATGTCATATTTATCTGTAACTTCGTCAAACATTAAATGATCGCCACAACATCAACTGCCCCACCCGTTAGCAACAAGGCAACACACACAAAAACTACAAACAAGATTTAATTGTGCAGACAGAAGATAAAATATTCTACAAACCAAGAAAGTTTAATACAATTGAATTGTGGAAAAATGTGACAGAAAAGCAATGGAATGATGCAAGCTGGCAATTTAAAAATTCAATCCATAGTGTTGAACAGTTAAAAAGGGTGATAAAATTAAACTCACATCAGCAAAATGAAATAGAAAGAACTTTAAAAACATTAAAGAGCGAAGGAAAAGCGCCATTGCGTATTACACCCTATTACGCTTCTCTTATGCAGGCTGACCCTTTTCACCCTGTGATGTTACCGGGCGAGAAATCAAAAAAACGGCTTGATCCAATTTTTTGGCAAAGCGTTCCCACACCAGCAAATCTATTATTTCCTGATACCGGCGTCGAAGGAGCAATGAGCGAAAGTTCGAGAAGTTTCGGGGCTGCTTACCAGCGTTATCCCAATAGGGTTGCCCTTTTTGTTGCAGAAAATACTAGCTGTGCATCTTATTGCATACATTGTCAAAGGGCAAAATCGTTGGATGGCTCGATTGATGTTAATAGCTCTGAAATAAATAAAGGATTGTTTTATATTGGATACAATAGAAACATTGACGAAGTACTTGTTACGGGCGGTGATGCGCTTATGATAAGCAGACGCCGATTACAATATATCTTGGAAGAATTAAGCAGGATACCGCATCTTCGTGCAATAAGAATTGCAACCAGAGTTCCTGTAGTGATGCCAATGGGAATAACAGATGAGCTGTTAGAATTAATCAATATTTCAGCAAACAAATACAACAACGGCCCTGACAAGTATGTATATTTTGTGACGCATATTAATCATTATCAAGAGATAACGGAGGATTTGGCTGCTGCTGTGAAAAAAATCCGCAAACACGGCTTTACAATAAGAAACCAGACAGTATTACTAAATCATGTTAACGACTATTATAAAACACTTGCGGAAGCCTTTAGAAGAATGTTTTGGATTGGTATTTACCCCTATTACCTATTACAATGTCACAAAGAAAAAGGCATTGTTCATTTTATTACGCCTATCCAGATTGGGAAAATCTATATGAAACATTTGCAAGGTTGGATTTCTGGTATTACAATTCCAAGCTATGCCGCAAATATAGAAGGTGGGGGTGGGAAAATACTGCTAATGCCATCAGGACATGATACTTTAAATTTAGAAAATAATATTGACGATAAAATTTCGGAAAGTTATGCAACGGTAAGTACCTGGGATGGTAAAGAATTGTTAAGATACGAAGCTCTTGGCAGGACTACACACGAAGAGTTTGAGAATGGTGTGAAAATTATGGATGCGTTTGTTGGAAGAAAAGGTGTTTTCGTTCCAAAACTCATTATAGTTGACAACGAAGGAAGACATATTGAGACAACCAATAGAACGAAATTGCCTAAAATTGAAAAAATAAAAAAATCTGAACTTTTGGGATATGACTTATTTGACAAAAATATGCCGTTGACAAACCCGACAGACGCATTAAATGAATTAGAAAGGCAATTTGAAAAATCAAAATATTGCAAATAAGAATGAAAACAATTATAGAATATTTAGTAATGAATTAAACGTCAGGCAAGAACACGCAGTTGCCAACGTGCGGTCATAAAATATTGAGGGTTAAGTGGTTTGGCAAGGTTTCAACGCGCAGCAAATTTCGTATCGGTTGATAGGTTCGCAGCCCCGAACTCCCCAATGTTTAACACCGCCGGGCATTACAAGGCAATTGCTCCCCACAAAACCTCAACCCCCCAACCTTCAGACCCAACACTTAGCAAACACACAAACCCCACGTGCTTATAAACGAGCGGCGGGGTTGCGAAACCGATAGGCCCTACATACCTGATACACTTCCTGTAGGCATCGCAACTGCATTAAACACCCCGCTCGTTTTTCGTCGGGAAAAAACCCGCCACTTTTTCGTTTGACACCATTACAAACAAACAAAAAACCGAACCATTTATTTCTTAAATTTGCGGACAAGGCAAATTCAAAAATGGAGATTAAGACAGATATATTTTTAGGGGACAGTGAAGAGCAATTAAAACTTCTTCTAGACAATTCAGTTGACTTAATTGTAACTTCACCACCATACGCAGACCAACGTAATAGCACATACGGAGGCATTCACCCTAATAAATACGTTAATTGGTTTTTGCCGATTTCTGAACAATAAAACGTGCGAACTTGGAATGCATGTAATCGGTATCGAAATCGATTTCAAATAGATTAATAACTAATTTCGCTATTAAATGGAATCAAAATTTGAAAATGAAATTATTTTCTCAATTTCTATTGAGGATTTACAAAATGAGTCTTTAGAAAGAATTCAGAGAAAATTAAATGAGGATGAAATTGAAATTGCAAAAAAAGGGTTGGAATCAGGCTTGAGTTTTAACTTTGATATGGTTTGCCATACAATATTTTCTGAAATGATTGTGCAATGAACTTAGACACAAGAAAATTAATCCCATCTGATTTGTTGGCTTCTGAATTTTTGGCGAAAGCTACACATCTCAATGCAAGTGTCGAACTTATTAAGGTTCTCAAATCAAGAACTTATCGGATTGGTGAAGCAAATGTTTTAGTTCGTGCTTCATCAGATGGGAATAGAAGATATTTCTTTGGCATTAATTATATTACAGTTGAAGAAATTGCTAACATTGACAATCCTTTTGTTGCTTTTATCTGTGGTTCGGTTGAAAAGGTTGTAATAATTCCTGCAAAAATTCTTTTTAAACATCTTCCTGAAATTAGTCATGATAGAAATGGCGAATACAAAATCAATATAGATAAGGATTTTAACATTGTTTTGGCAGGAAGAAATAAAAGAATTGATTGCTCAGGGTTTATCAACAATTGGAATTTGCTTTTATCTCCCCCAATAATAAAAGAAGAGGCAAAGAATTCTGTAGAAGAAAGTTTGCACTCTGTTTTACAAGGCAGATTAATTGAAATAGGAAATATTAGAGGATTTCAAACTTATTGTCCAGACAAATCAAGAAAATTCAATGAAAAAAAACTTGACGAAATAGCAACTTTAAAAACTTGTCCTGAGCTACAATTCTCTGATTTTAATTTATTGCGGCAGATTGATGTTTTGTGGTTCAAACCTAAAGGGAATAATTTCATTCCTGAATATGCTTTTGAAGTAGAACTTTCAACTGGGGTATGGAGTGGAGTTGGTAGAATGGCTACTCTTATTGATTATGCAAATGTTGGATTATATGTTATTGCAAATGATGCAAAAAAATTCAATCAAGTTATTTCTTCCTTTCATGAAATATCAAGTAGATATAAGTTCGTTCCAAATGATTTGTTAGGTGATTTGTATGCTGCAGAACGTAACCTTAAAGATTTAAGAATGGATATTGGTTTGTAAATCCTTAGCTGCAAACCCGAAACAGAGAATATGCCTTTCCATTATCGTTTGTTAGGCAAAGACAGGATGGCTTTATTCTCGTTTCTTCAATCATTAAATACCACTTTCGGGATTTCTATCTATGAACCAGTGGCATTGGAGCTCGCCAAGATAAATTTTAAGGAAGCTCACACTCAATTTAAACTTGGAAGTTTGATTACTCAAGATGCCCAAAATGAAATTCAACAAATAATGAATTATCTTTCCGTAGGCGGTGAAGTAAATAAGATTGAGGAAACAGAGAAAATAAGAATCGTTGCACAAACAGGAGCAGAGAACAAACTGAAATCCATTAAAGTAGATT
>JAUXXY010000199.1 GCA_030684735.1 Bacteroidales bacterium
CCGGAGTGGCCGATAGTAGTAGTGATGCGCCTAATTCTGGAACTTCCAGAATTTTTTATGGAGACAATTTTCTTTCTTCAGGTGGGACAAGCGGAAGTAGAAACTTAGAATCAAGAAATAGAGTGGATGGCGAATTGACCAACGCTTCTCCTGTTTCAAACACACTTGCCAGTTTGCAAATTACGGTGAGTTGCGCTACAGGGAGTAGTTGGGATGGGGATAATTCGGTATGTAAGGCGACAGCAGTTTTAGCAGTTCCTACGGTAACTACACCAACTGTTACAACTATTACTTCATCAGGCGCTACACTTGGAGCGAATGTAACTATAGTCTGTCTGTAATGTCTATATTATTCGTCTTTGCGAGGCGATGCGCTGAGCTTGTCGAAAGGAGGAACGACGAAGCAATCTGTTGATATTCTGTGGAATAGATTGCTTCGTGCCTCGCAATGACGCTCCGATTAATTTTTTGTACTACTTTACAGGCAGACACTATTTATAGCTCGCCAGCCCCCTGAAGAGTTTATCCTGTCTTAATAACGTTTAGGAATTCATTTACGTTCGTAAAAATCATTCCCTTTATCATCCACTATGATGAATGCGGGAAAATTTTCGACACGGATTTTGCGTACGGCCTCCATTCCAAGCTCTTCAAAAGCAACAAGTTCCACTGATTTGATGCTATCCTTGGCCAAAATGGCTGCAGGCCCTCCTATCGAACCGAGGTAGAACCCACCATATTTTTTACAAGCCTCGGTTACCTGTTTGCTGCGGTTTCCCTTGGCCAGCATAATCATGGATCCGCCGAGGCTTTGAAACTTATCAACATAAACATCCATTCGTCCTGCCGTGGTAGGGCCGAAGCTACCCGATGGCATACCTTTCGGAGTTTTTGCAGGACCGGCATAGTAAACAGGATGGTTCTTGAAATATTCAGGCACGGGTTCGCCGCGGTCAACCATGTCATTAATGCGTGCATGGGCAATATCGCGGGCAACTATCAATGTACCTTTGAGGTTAAGACGGGTTTTTACAGGATGCTTGCTCAGTTCAGCAAGCACTTCTTTCATTGGCCTGTCGAGGTCAATTTCCACGGCAGGCTTCATGTGCGGTGCCGATTTGGGTAAATATTTGGCCGGGTTTTTCTCCATCTCTTCCAGAAAAATGCCATTGGCAGTAATCCTGGCCTTAATGTTGCGGTCGGCGGAGCAACTAACACCAATACCAATAGGACAAGAAGCAGCATGACGTGGTAGCCTGATCACACGAACATCGTGAACGAAATATTTACCACCAAACTGGGCACCGATACCCACTTCCTGGCATATCTTCGTGATCCGGGCCTCCCATTCCAGGTCGCGGAAAGCCTGCCCGTATTCATTGCCTTGGGTCGGCAGATGGTCGTAATATCCTGCCGATGCTTTTTTAACAGCGGTGAGGGTTGCTTCGGCCGATGTGCCACCTACCACCAAAGCCAGATGATAAGGCGGACAAGCAGCCGTGCCCAAATCAAAAATTTTGTCTTTAACGAATTTGGTAAGGCTCTCTTCGTTCAGCAACGACTTGGTTTGCTGATATAAGAAGGTTTTGTTTCCCGAACCGCCCCCTTTTGCAACAAACAAGAACTCGTATCCATCGCCCGGTTCAGCATAGATATCAATTTGTGCAGGAAGGTTGGTACCTGTATTTTTTTCTTCGGTCATGGTTTGAGGAACCACCATCGAGTATCGGAGATTGCGGTAATGGTATGTATCAAAAATTCCTTTCGACAAGCGTTCGGCATCATTTACGCCGGTAAACACATTTTCGCCCTTTTTGGCCATTACGATGGCTGTTCCGGTATCCTGGCACGAAGGCAATTCGCCTTCGGCTGCAACTACCTGGTTTATCAGCATAACATGGGCTACAAAACGGTCGTTGTCAGTGGCTTCGGGGTCAGCAAGGATATTGGCCAGTTGTTGAAGATGTGTTGCTCGCATATAAAATGCAAGGTCGGTGAAAGCCTCACGGGCTAACAGCTCCAATCCAAGCGGGTCCACTTTCAAGATGCTGCGACCATCTACTTCAACTGTGGAAACGTATTCTTTTGACAACAAACGATACAAGGTAGTATCATTAAGAATGGGAAACGGTTTTTGATAGTTAAAATCAGCCATGACGATAAGATTTAGGTTAATGCCAAAATATTTAGAAAGGATAGATATTAAATTTCCACAAAAATAGTCATTTGTAATTATGAGCGTTAATTTAATCAAATAAAAAAGCCGGTGCTGTTGCCAGCGGCCGGCTTTCCCATCATTAACCATAAGAAAACAAACAAATTGAGCAGGTGGTTAAAGTCTGCCCAACGCTTTTAAATATTTTTCATTCGCCGCTTTCCAATCTACTACATTCCAAAAAGCGTTGATATAATCGGGGCGGCGGTTCTGATATTTCAGGTAATAGGCATGTTCCCATACATCAAGGGTGATGATGGGTTGAGCGGGGCACTCGAAAAGGTCCATCAACGGATTATCCTGGTTGGGTGAAGAGCATGCACAAAGTTTTCTGTCGGCTTTCACACTCAGCCATGCCCAGCCACTGCCAAAGCGATTGACGGCTGCTTCGTTGAATTGCGTTTTGAATTGCTCGAACGATCCAAATTCATTATTGATGGCTTCGCTTAAATCACCCTGTGGAGCGCCTCCTCCATTGGGCGACATGGTATTCCAGTAAAGGTTGTGGTTGAAGAAACCTCCGCCGTTGTTGCGCACAGCCACAGGCAGTTTCGACATGCTCGCAAAAATCTGCCCTAGCGACATTTCTTCCGCTTCAGTTCCTTTGATGGCTGCCATAAACTTATCATAATAAGCCTTGTGATGCTTAGAATGATGTATTTCCATTGTCATCTTATCAATATGAGGCTCCAATGCATCATAGGTATAAGGTAAATCAGTAAAAAGAAGGTCTTTTGATTTTGTAATAAGTTCCATAATTCAATTATTAAAGGGTTTAACGATTGGGTCATTTTATTAGGCCTCATTCTATTTAACACTCATTGAAGCCAATTGTTTGTCGTGACTGAATATTTTCGTAGCCAAAACTTGAAAACATTTATGTTAGAAAGAAGCCTGGAGCTTTAGATTTACCTGTCTGGGAGTTAAATAGTTAGGCACACCATATCTCCGATTGTTTACATCGCTGATCCAGATATACGAAACAGTATTGTTCACCTGTAGCAGGTTGAATACTTCAAAGCTAACCCACAAGCTTTTGAAATGCCTCATGGGGTGCCCATCCCTGAGCCTGGTTTCTTCGCTGATAATTTGTTTTGAAAACCCGATATCTACTCGCCGGTAGGGCGGAATGCGAAAAGTGTGCCTGTATTTAGGTGAACCAGGGGCCCCGAAGGTTAATCCACTGCCAAAGAGCAGGCTAAGGTGCATCTTATAGGTGGGATTACTCGGTAGGTAATCCTGGAACATGAGCGAAAAGTTCACTCGCTGATCGGTCGGACGGGGGATAAAGCCAGGCTCAATCCTCACACTATCAACAATATTGGCGGCGCTACCCTGAAAGACAACTTTTCCTTTCTCATCAAAATACCTGTAATAAAAATCATCTTTTATATCCTCCATGGTTTTCATCACCGAAAGGCTGGCCCAGGAATCAATGCCTGAAACAAATTCACCGTTTACTTTCAGGTCAATACCGGTTGCAAAGCCCTTGGCACTATTAGTGGCATAATACCTGATGCGAACATTATCAATTTCATAAGGAACCAGGTTGTCGAGGTACTTATAATACACTTCGCTCACGAATTTGAAGGGCCTGTCCCATGCCAGAAAGTTCCAGTCGCTGCCGGCCACAATATGAATACTTGATTGTGCCTTGAGGCTGAGATTCAACGTGCCTTTAAAATCGCGCAATTCGCGATAAAAGGGAGGCTGGAAATAGTATCCCGCCGAGAAGCGCAATACGATATCCTTCTGCCACTCAGGTTTATACGACAGCGTTGCACGAGGGCTCACTAGGGTTTGTTTGTTGAGGTCCCAGTAGTTGATCCTCACACCTGCCGTGAGGTGCAGGCGATCTTGCTCACCATCAAGGGTTATGAGATTTTGCATAAAAGCTGAGTAGCGGTTGGAGCCCAGGTCATTGGTAGCCCTGACAACCGAGTTAATTTCAAACGACGGATTGACATTACCGATTCCGGGAATATCAGCAGTGCGGGGAATGGAGTATCCGGCTGAATCAATTAGTTCCCATTCGTTGATGCGGTCGTAAATACTCTCGTGCTGAAATTTGGCACCCCACTGCCATATTGAAAACTTTTGGGAATAATTTCCTCTGTGTTCGATACTGTACACTTTGGCATCCAAGTAATTACGTGCATGATTCAGGTAAGACCCCACTCCGATTGCTTCAACAACCTGCCCGTATTCACCACTACCAAAATCCGACTCGAGGCGTCCGATCCAGTATTGCCCAAGCAAGTCGTAGGTTTCGCTCTCAAGCGACCGATAGGCTGAACTTATCACTTTGAGGTTGAGCCGGTTGTGTGGTTTGTACCTAAAACTCAGTGCACCCATGTAATTCTCGAACCGGTCAATTTCCTTGCCCTCGAAATACACCTTGAATTTATACGCTTCATTGATGGTACCGAATGATGTTTCACGATCTGTTGGCACCACCTTGTAATTATTGTTTGCATAATTACCCAGAAAAGCAAGCTCGAATTTTGGATAAGGCTCCCACGAAATGTATGCTTGTATGTCAGTGAAAGAGGGCTTATATTCGCCCTTGGTTTCCATCGCCTTGAGAATGTACTGGTTCGATTTGTACCGAACCCCGGTGAGATAAGTGAACTTGTTGTTTTTGGAGATTCCCTCAAGATGGGCTGCTGCTCCCAGGAAACTGGCTGAAAACGAACCTGCTCGTTCACGCGGTTTCTTATATTGAATATCCAGCACTGAGGCCATTTTGTCGCCATATTTGGCGTCAAACCCTCCGGCAGAGAAGAGGATGCTACTTACAAGATCGGAGTTGAGAAAGCTCAATCCTTCCTGTTGGCCTGAACGAATAAGAAATGGCCTGTATATTTCTATATCATTCACATATACCAGGTTCTCATCAAAGTTTCCTCCCCTCACAGAGTACTGCGAACTCAGCTCATTGCTCGACGATACACCGGGCATTGTCTTGATGAGCGACTCTACACTGCCTGAGATGCTGGGGATGGCCACTGCCAAGCGCGGGTCAATGCGGGTAAGGCTGGTGGTGCGCACATGTTGGTCCTCAATTACCGGGCCTGGGATGAATGTGGTGGTTTCGCGCAGCATCACATCAATGCGTCGTTTCTCGTTTACTTCAAGGGTAACCGTTGCATATTCACCGGCAAACCCAAGGAAGGTAAAATGCAAGGCAACTTCCATTCCGGCAGGTATGCGCAGTTCATAATTGCCTTGCGAATCAGTCACGGTGCCCGAAGACAGGTTCAACAATCTGACATTGGCTAACTCGATGGGTTTGCGATTGGCGGTGGTGACTTTGCCAAAAACAATGGCAGTGTTTTGTTGGGCAAGGATTTGCGAACCTAACAAGGCAAATAAAATCAAGCCTATCCATTGGTAATATTTCTGAAGCATCGGTTCACAGGTTAACAACAGATGAGATAACGGCCGAAATCAATCTTTCTTGCGGAAGTCACCATTTTTCCATGCTTTAAAAAACTGAGCCCAGGCAAATGGGTTAAAAATAGCGATGGGTGGAGTTTGCCCATAATAATACAGGCGGTCGGTTTGCTGTTGCATGAAGTTGCGGTAGTTTTGTGTACCATCCATGGGCATTTTCCGAGCACGGTCACGCATTTCCAACATTGCAAGGTTTTTGTTGGCTATTATCAGGTCATCATCAGGAACCCTGTTGTTGATGAATGCTTCCCTGAATTGCTCGCGTGTAGGCCAGGGATATATTACCGTCTCTGTGAGCAGGATTGTATCGGTTGTCATCATTTGTATCATTGAATAACGGCGGGTGGTAATGGTGTCGGGAATCACGAAATGTCCTTTTTTGAACCCCACGGCCGAAAAAACAATCGAATCGCTCTTGCGTGCTACAAACGAAAAGAAACCATTGTAATCGCTGCTTGTGGCCTTGTTGCGCCGTGGAATAAGAATATGGGTGAACGGAACTGGCCTCAGGCTGTCGCCGGTAACAGTTAGTCCGGTAAACTGCACCAAATCAGTGTCTTTCACTTGCGCTGCCAACAGAGCAGGGAAAAACATACAAACAATGAATACTAAGCGACTAACCTGCGGCATATTACTTTATTTTGTAAGGTTGAGTTTATGACTTGAATTCAGCGTTCATTCAACCTCCAATTTCCATTCCCAGTTTTTCGAGATCATTGAAGAATCCCGGGTACGATTTTGCCACGCATTCCGCATCCTTGATGGTAACATAACCATCGGCTGAAATTGCTGCAACTGCAGCCATCATAGCAATGCGATGATCGTGATGCGAATGTACGAAAGCTCGCCTGATTTTGCCACCGGTTATGAGCATTTCATCTCCTTCAATGCGTACCGTTATCCCAAGTTTTCTCATTTCTTCCTGTATGGCAACTGCTCTGTTACTTTCCTTATAAATTAACCTATTCACTCCCAAAATCCTGGTTATGCCTGCGCAATAAGCTGCCAATGCAGCAAGTGGGGGAAACAAATCGGGGCATTCGGTAGCATCAAAACGAAACGCTGACAATACAGATTTGGAGACAGAAACCGTATCGTCTTCGAGTTTGATATAAGCTCCGGCATTTTGCAAAGCATCAAGAATTGTCATATCCGATTGTTTGCTAGCAGCATGCAGCCCTTTTACCCGGATATTGCCATTTACCGCCCCGGCAACCAGTAAAAAAGCAGCCCCGCTCCAATCACCTTCCACAGTATATTCCAATGCCCGGTAAGGTTGATTTCCGTGGATTTTAAATAACTCAAAGTTATGATTTTCAATTATTATACCGAACTCGCCAAGCAGTTGCAGGGTCATGGCAATATAAGACTTGCTTTTAAGGTTTATGACATGGATCTCCGAATCATTTTCTGCCATGGGCAAAGCCATCAGCAGGCCTGTGAGCAGTTGTGAGCTGACAGAACCATCAATTACAGCTTTGCCACCTTGCAAAGGGCCTTGTACACTGAAAGGCAGCAGGCCGTTATTCGACTTCACATTGACCCCAAGCTGTTTCAGCGCTTCTTCGATCATGCTGACAGGCCTTTTATTTAAGGATCCCTCGCCTGTAAAAGTGATTTGTTCAGGTTGTAATGCTGCAATAGATGCAAACATTCGCATGGCCAGTCCCGATTCGCCGCAGTGTAGTTGGGCTCCGGGTAACAAAAAGCCTCCTGAAATAATTATATTGCCATTTCCAGCAACAACTTCAGCTCCCAATTTCCTGGTCATCCCAAGGGCAGCAAGCGAATCATCACTACCGGAAGGATTTATGATCGTTGTTGTCCCTTTCGCCAACAGCGCTGCAGCAAAGGCTCGCTGAGTCATGCTTTTACTTGGAGGAGCCGTTATTTCACCTTCAACTTCCGCTGGATGAATTACTTTGATCATACAATTCAGGTGTAATGAATAGTTTTAAACGATTATTCTTTTTCAATATTTCCTGAATCCGTGAAGGTATTTATTAAAGCCAACTTACACGAAACTTTCAATTGCAAATAAACGGGATAGAAATAAGTCTGCAGTCACAATTATGTTTTTTTGTGAACTTTGCGTTCATGTTATTAATTCCTGTGCTTTGCAGACCCAGCGCAAAGTTACAAATTTTCAGAAAAGGCCGTTTAACTTTGTGGCGGCAACGATTCTGCTTCAAAAGGATAAACCCCTCCACCAACGGCAGAAGGCATCTCTGGCTCACGCAGTATTAAGGGATATCGAACAAAAACATCAGGCATTAGACCATGAAGAAGAAATTGGCTCCAAATGCACTATTCATTGCGATACACTTTACGAAATTTTTAGAAGGAAGTTAATAACTCTATCCTTCATAAGGAAGGTGAATGCTTAGAAGTAAAAACGCCCCAGTGATTACTCAATGAGGCATTTAAAGTCATGAAATTAAGATGCTTACTAATCAAGGTAGCCTTTTTCGACTGATTCGATTAAGCAGGCTTTGATTCCTTTTTTATTGATGGTGCGGATACCGTCTGCAGAAACACGCAGGGTGATCCACAAGTCTTCTTCGGGAAGGTAGAATTTCTTGGTTTGGAGGTTAGGATAGAACCTGCGTTTGGTTTTTATGTTCGAATGCGACACCTTGTTTCCCACCATCATACGCTTTCCGGTAATCTGACAAATCCTCGACATGGCTGTAAATATTTGAATAAAATAAGATTGTTTTGAAACGGGGTGCAAAGAACGGATTTTTTTTTGAATCCTACAAAATTTCAGAAAATTAAATTTCAGCTTGAGTCCACTCAACAAATAGACCCCACTGAAATGTATCACATAATTGCATATCAGGTTTTCAATGCCACCCTCAACATATTCAATGCCGATAGGGCCGAGCGGCGGATGTTTCGATCGCGTTTATCGCCTAATTGAAAAACCTGGGAAGTAGTTCCGGTGGGGGTGGCTAGCGCGATCCACACCGTACCTACCGGTTTCTCGGGGGTGCCGCCAGCAGGGCCGGCAATGCCGGAGGTTGCTAAGGCATAGTCGCATCCAAGCAGGTTCCTTGCCCCAACAGCCATTTGTTGAGCCACTTCTTTGCTCACGGCTCCATGGGTTTCAAGTAATTGTGACGATACACCCAGCAAGTCTGTTTTCAACTCGTTGGAATAGGCTATAATGCTTCCCTTAAAATAATCGGAACTACCGGGTATCGAAGTGATAAGGTGGGCAAGATATCCACCCGTACAACTCTCGGCTGTTCCAAGGGTAACCCCTCCCGACCTGAGCATTTGGCCAACAACTGATTCAAGTGTATCGTTGTCAAATCCAAAAACAAGCTCGGGGATGATCCTGAGTAATTCATCAACTTGCTCCTGTAATTGTTCCTGTAGTAGCAGCCGGTTGTTGCCCGTAGCTGAAAGCCTGAGCCTTACAATCCCGGGCTGAGGCAGGTAAGCAAGCCTGATGTGTGGCGGCAGGGCATCTTCCCATGGTGCAATGATGTCGGCCAGGAAAGATTCTCCTACACCCTGAGTCAGCACTGTTTTGTGAATAATAACATCGCCATCTCTCATCGAAGCGAGGCGAGGCAATATGTAGTGGGTCATCAGTGCCTTCATCTCGAAGGGCACGCCCGGCAGGGAGACCAGGATTTTTCCGTCTTTTTCGAACCACATGCCGGGTGCCGTGCCATTGGGATTGAACAAGGGTTCACAATTCGATGGAATTTCGGCCTGTTTGCGGTTAAGCGCTGTGAGCATACGGCCACGCTTGTGAAAAAATATTTCTATATGCTGCAGGGTGGGTTCGTGCAACACCAGTTCAACCTCAAAATATTCCGCAAGGGCTGTCTTTGTGATATCATCCTTTGTAGGCCCCAACCCACCAGTCATTATCACAATATCAACCTGCCTGAAAGCATCATCCAAGGCCTGCTTGACGTGATCTTTTGTATCAGCAATGGCGGTGATTCGGTGCACGCCAATACCGATCATATTCAATTCAGCGGCCATCCACGACGAATTGGTATTCACTACCTGCCCGATAAGCAATTCATCACCCACCGAGATAAGTTCACAAAGCATAAGCCAATCGTATTAACCAGAAAACAGTAAAACTATAAAAAGCTTGATTTTTACGTACTTTTGCCCAAAATCACGCAAAGTTAATCACAATATCTATGGCACGACTCGAAGAATCGGAATTGATACTGAACGACGACGGGAGTATTTACCATCTCAGGTTACGTCCTGAGCATCTTGCTGATAACATTATCGTTGTTGGCGACCCTCAGCGTGTAGAAATCATTTCGCGCCATTTCGACAGCGTGGAATTTCGCATCCAGAACCGTGAAATCATTACGCACACCGGTTATTATAACCACAAAAGGCTCACTGTACTGTCAACGGGTATGGGAACCGATAATATTGATATTGTGATCAATGAACTGGATGCGCTTGTAAACATTGACCTGCAATCGCGTGAAATCAAAAAGGAACTCAAATCTTTGAATATCATCAGGTTGGGCACTTCCGGAGCCATTCAGCCGGAAATTCCGTTGAATGCTTTCGTGATGTCGGAATACGGAATCGGGCTGGATGGGTTGATGCATTTCTACAACACTGATCATCCCCTATTCAACCACCCGATGAATGAGGCTTTTATTGCCCAAACCCATTGGCCTTCGAATTTGCCTAGCCCTTACGCTGTAAGTGGATCGGATTACCTGAAGCAAAAACTCGGTGATGGTTTTATTTGCGGCATCACTGCAACAGCTCCCGGATTTTATGGGCCACAAGGGCGGAAGCTCCGGCTTGACCTGGGGTTACATGATTTGAACCAGAGGTTGGAGACTTTCAGCTTTGATGGGCTGAAAATCAGCAATTTCGAGATGGAGACTTCTGCATTATATGGTTTGTCGGCACTGCTCGGGCACAATGCACTTACGATTTGTGTGGCCATTGCCAACCGGCATAAAAAAGAGTATAACAAGGATTATAAGAAATTCATGGAACAGTTGATTCTGATCGCACTCGAAAGGCTGACTTCATAAAAGTGTAAGCCGAGCTCCGAATCAGAAACTTGCACGACATGGCTAAAAAAATTCAGGATAATGAAACAAAGCAAACCCTAAAGGCATTGCTTAGTTTGATTGATGAGCCCGCCCCCAGCGTGTATCAACAAATTTTCGATTCTATCCTTAGCATGGGAGCAGCCGTTATCCCTTTCCTTAGAACCGAAATAGATAATACATTCAGCCCTTTGCTTCGCTGCAGGCTTGAGGAACTCATTCAAAAAATTCGTTTCGAAGGTATATGTAATGCCATTCAACGATGGAAGGCCTCGGAAAACCATGATTTGATTCAGTTCATGAAAATCCTCGCACGTTTTCATAATCCCGAAATGAATCATGCAATTGTTGAGAATAAGTTGTTGGCTATAAAAAAAGATATCTGGCTCGAATTAAGCCAGAACCTTACCTCGCTCGAAAGCATTCGTCTGGTAAACCATATTTTGTTTAATATTAGAAAGTTAAAGCCTGAAACCACAAACAACATTAAGCCTGAAAATTTTTATCTCGACCAATTCCTGGTAAGCAAACAAATTTATCCGATGGTTTTCGGTGCATTTTACCTTGGCATTTGCCAACGACTCACCCTGCCGGTATTTTTTGTCAACCTACCCGATAATTTCCTTATTGCCTATACAAACTTATCTCTTACTGTGTCGGAACAACATACTGCAGATCCCTTATTTTATATCAACCCTTTGATGGAAGGCGTGGCTTTCAATAAAGCTCAAATCGAACATTTCCTGGCTCAGAATGATATCGAAGCCAAGCCTCAATACTTTGCACCTTGCAATAATCTGCATGTAGCCATAAAACTGCTCCAGGAAGCAGTAAGGTTGTACCAAAGTAAGGGGGAGCTGATGAAAACCGAGAATATTGAGGCCATGATCGAGATACTTAAATCGTAGGCAAAATGCGACTAAAGCCTACGAAAATCAAATGCTTTAAATCAAAAGCCCTTGGTTGGTGCCTCAATGTTTTGGGGAGGCAAAACTTGTACTTGGAGACTAACGGATATAAGCTTCAAGAAATCTTCGTGTGTTGCCTTCAACCCTCTTCAGCACGTCAGTAGCATCTGCCTTTTCGAACTTTTGGCCCGTAATTTTCTCAAAAAGCTCGATGTAGCGTTCCGAAACTGAGGCTACTAAAACTTCATCCATTTCGGGAACCGGCTGACCCTCCTTTCCCTGAAAACCACGCTGCATCAGCCATTCCCTCACAAATTCTTTCGACAGTTGACGCTGGAGTTCGCCGCGCTTCTGGCGTTCTTCATAACCTTCCAGGTAGAAATAGCGTGACGAATCGGGGGTATGTATTTCGTCAATCAGGTAAATTTCGCCATTGGCCTTACCAAATTCATACTTGGTATCAACAAGGATTAATCCCATTTGTGCGGCTATTTGTGTTCCGCGCTCAAACAAAGCAAGGGTGTAAGTTTCCAGCTTTTCATAGTCTTCGGGATTTACTAAGCCTTGATGAATGATTTCATCTCGGGAGATATCTTCATCGTGGCCAACAGTAGCCTTGGTGGTGGGTGTGATGAGTGGTTTTATAAAACGATCGTTTTCTTTCATCCCGTCGGGCATTGGCTCACCACAGATATTTCGTTTGCCGCTCCTATACTCGCGCCAAGCATGGCCCGACAGGTAGCCACGAATGACCATCTCCACCTTGAAAGGTTCGCAATAGCGACCTACCATCACCATGGGGTCGGGTACGGCTATTTTCCAATTGGGCACAATATCTTCGGTGGCATCGAGGAATTGAGCAGCTATTTGATTCAGCACCTGCCCTTTGTATGGGATGCCTTTGGGCAACACTACATCGAATGCTGAAATACGGTCGGTGGTAATCATAACCAGCAGCTCATTATTAAGGGTGTAAACATCCCTAACCTTACCGTGATACAAGCTGGTGATACCAGAGAATTGAAAATCGGTATTTGTAATTGCGTTCATCGCTTTATTGGGTTATAGTGTTTGTTTTCGGTCTTCTTCTGAGGCGTATGCTTTTATAATACGTGTTACTAGTTTGTGGCGGATCACATCCGTTTCGTCGAGAAAAACAAAGGCCAGCCCGGGAATGTTGTGAAGTATCCTTGAAGCATGAACAAGGCCTGAAGACTGGGATTTCGGCAGGTCAATCTGCGTGATGTCGCCTGTAACGATGAACTTTGCCGAACGGCCCATGCGTGTCAGAAACATTTTAAGCTGGCCCTGGGTGGCGTTTTGTGCTTCGTCGAGTATGGCAAACACATTGTCGAGGGTTCGTCCGCGCATGAATGCCAGCGGGGCAATTTCAATGGTGCCGTCTTCGATATAACTAAGCAGTTTCTGGGCGGGCAACATATCGCGCAATGCATCATACAACGGTTGAAGGTAAGGATCGAGCTTGTCTTTGAGATCACCAGGGAGGAATCCGAGGTTCTCGCCAGCTTCTACCGCAGGACGGGTTAATATGATCCGTTTTATTTCTTTATTTTTTAATGCCCTCACGGCCAACGCCACTGCGGTGTAGGTTTTGCCGGTCCCGGCAGGGCCAATGGCTACCAATAAATCGTTCGTGTCCATGGCATCCACCATGCGATGCTGGTTGGCAGTACGCGCCTTGATAATCATTCCGTTGCGTCCGTGAACCAAAATATCACGATCTATGTTGGCGGGAACCGCTACCACACTTTCTTCTCCGCCCATCAACTGCACAATGTCGTTTTCGGTGATCCGGCCAAAAGTATCATAGCTAAGCAAGAGAAGCGAAAACTTCTTTTTGAATGTCTCGACTTCGGACTCCTCGCCCACGACACGTAGATCATCGCCACGGGCTATCAATTTTAATTTCGGGAAAAACGACCTGATCTGATTGAGATTTTTATCATTAACCCCATACACATCTATGAGGCTATACATTTCGAGATTTATAGCGATTTCGCTCATGCAGGATAGAAAGGGTTATGTTTTTTAAATCAGTTTTCAAAATTAGCAGAATTTTGCGGAAGTTTGCACAAAGTTTCGAAATGCCTATAGTAACACTTATCAGCGATTGGGGTTCGAAAGACCACTACACCGCCTCGGTGAAGGGTGCTATTTTGAAACGCGATCCCTCGATCACGATCGTTGACATCTCTCACCATGTCGAAGCTTTTAATATTCCGCAGGCGTCTTTTATCCTACGCAACGCTTATCCCGACTTCCCTGATGGCACTGTGCACATGGTGGCAATCAATACCGATGAATCGGAGCAAACACCACATCTGGCCATTTTTCATAACGGCCATTATTTTATCGGAACCGATAACGGTATTTTCCCTCTGTTGTTTGATGGAATGCCGGAAAAAATGATAGAAATCGAAATTCCACAGGACACAGACTATTTTACTTTTTCGGCCCGCGACCGCTTTGTAAGCGCTGCCGTTCATCTGTTACATGGCAAGAGCATTGAAGACCTGGGATTCATCCGCACCGGCCTCATTGAACTGCATAACTTCCGTCCCGTTTTACAACCTTCGCTCATCATTGGTAAAATAATTTATATTGATTGCTATGAAAATGCAATCACCAATATCTCAGAAAAGGTTTTCCGGGAAATCGGCAAGAACAAGTCATTTACAATTCAACTGAGAAGCCTGGCTCACAGGGTTAAGAAAATACCTACTTCTTACCACGATGTGATAGAGTCAACGATAGTAGTTTTATTCGGTACCACAGGTATGCTTGAGATTGCAATCAACCAGGGTAATGCTGCCAGTTTGCTGGGTTTATCGGTTGATGATTTTATACGCATTGAATTTGATGACAAATAACAGTAAGCAGCAGCAGCAGCAGTAGCAGTAGCAGCAGCAGCAGCAGTGGCAGTAGTCACGTAGGTGCGGGACCAACTTTATCCCCTGTAAGATCAAAACTATCTAACGGGGTAAAGTATATGTTGTTCCCGATTGTAATATATATAGATACCGGGGTCGCTACTGTTTAAATAAAAATCATCTATAAAGTCTTCTGAAACACCCTGAACCGCTTATGCGGGATGGCATTCAGTTTCTGCAGTTCGGCCAGCATCTTGTAGTTTGTTTCGAGGACCAAATGTGCTTCGATCTGTTCAAAACCGGCTTTTTTGGCTGATTCGATCATTTTAAGGCCCATCAATACCTCCAATCCCAGGCCCTGGTGAACCGATTTTACACCGCCCAGCATCATGTCGAGTTGTTTGGTACGTTTCATACTGCGCATGATGTGGAAGATTCCGACAGGCAAGAGATAACCACGTGATTTTTGTAATCCCGTGCTAAAGTTAGGCAAGGCAATAAAAAATGCGACCGGTTCATTGTTTTTGGTAATAAGTTTCACAAAGCGTGGGTCAATAACAGGCAGATACCTATTGGCGAAAACTTTCTTCTCCTGATCGTCAAGGGCAATAAAACCGTAAATATCTACAAAACATTCATTCATCAGTTCGAGTATGGGTATGACCCAGGGCTTTAGTTGTTTCCGGCTGGTGAATTCAATCATTTTCAAGGAGTTATTACGTTGGACCCTTTCAAAAATACGCTGGTGGGCTTCTGGCAATTCAAATTCAACCGGTAAGCGATAAACGAGGCAATCAATTTCCTTCGAATAGCCTTCATTCTCAACAAGTTGTATCATATAAGGATGGTTGCAACTGCTGGCAATCAAGGCCAGGTGTTCAAATCCTTCAATCAAAAACCCCTGGGGGTCTTTGTCGGAGAAGCCATAAGGGCCGATCATGCGGGTCATGCCTTTTTGGAATGCCCATTTTTCGATGGCATACAATAAAGCATGTGCTACTTCAGGATCGTTATAACATTCAAGAAATCCAAAACGCCCGTTTTTTTCGTTTTTTAATTGATTATATGAATTATGAATAATTCCCATAATGCGCCCGACTGGTTCTTTATCGCGATAGGCAAGCAACAGGATGGTATCGCAATGTGCGAATGATTTATTCTTTTTAGGGTCGAAAAAAGCTTTTTCATCCATCCAGATAGGAGGAATCCATTGTGGGTGGTTTTTGTGAAATTTAGCCGGAAGGTGAATGAAAGTGCTGTATTCACTCCTGCTTTTTACCTCTTTTAGATTGATTTCCATGACTATAAATTTAGATACTTGCCGGCTTTAAAAACTTCCGCTAAGCTATGAATATTCTTTTTAGAAAATCCGTGCTGTTTTATTACCAAATCTGTCGTGAAATAAAAAAACCGCGCATCGGCGGTTTATCTTGGTGGGAGTTACTGGATTCGAACCAGTGGCCCTCTGCTTGTAAGGCAGATGCTCTGAACCAACTGAGCTAAACTCCCAAAAACGGAGTGCAAAATTACTTCTTTTTTCATTATCTCCAAATCCTTTAAGTGCATAATTAAATTAACAGCCACCGTCGCTACATCTTTCATTATATTCCCGTAATTTTGGGCGCTGATTAAAAAACTAAGTGCCCTAACCGGAGCGACGCATTAAGCCGCTCAATATTATGCAACTCCTTGTACATCAATATATTTAACACCTGCCTTCTAAAGTTAGCCTCACGAAAATGTTGTTTCGTGTTTCTGTTTCTTTTTGCTCACCACATTAGTGTTGCCCAAGAACCCCT
>JAUXXY010000200.1 GCA_030684735.1 Bacteroidales bacterium
AATCTACTACCGCCTCACCGACGTCGGGCAATTCCTCCAATCACACCTCATCCGCTCATCTTATCCCCGCCCTCCAGATGAAATCAGCCTGTCCTCCTGAACCCCAGTGGAGAAATTAAACTGAGACTAACCATAGCAAAACACCATTTGGCCGAATCCTGTACTTTTTAACTTTGGGCTTAAATAAAAACAAGGCTATAAATAAAAATACTTCTCCTGCATTGCCAGGCATCCGATATTCAATATATTTGGCTACTAATTTGAAAAGCCAATGATCACACCTCCATACAAACCCAAAAACCACATTCGGATTGTAACGGCAACCTCCTTGTTCGATGGGCACGATGCTGCCATCAATGTCATGCGCCGCATCATTCAGGCCACCGGCGTGGAGGTCATCCACTTAGGCCACGACCGTTCGGTACAGGAAATAGTAGATTGTGCCATACAGGAGGACGTGCAGGGCATCGCCATATCATCCTACCAGGGTGGGCACATGGAATATTTCAAGTATATGTATGACCTGTTGCAGGAAAGAGGCGGAAGCCATGTCAAGATCTTTGGTGGAGGGGGCGGTGTGATCCTGCCCCACGAGATCGAAGAACTGCAGACTTACGGTATTGCACGCATCTATTCGCCTGACGATGGCCGGGCCATGGGCCTGCAAGGCATGATCAACGACATGGTGCAGAAATTGGACTTTCCGTTGGGGCAGAACCTAACGATCGAAGCCAAAGACATTCATAGCGGCAACCCCCAAGCCATCGCACGCCTGATTACGGCTGTCGAAAATTTTCCGCAGATTGCCAAAAAGCTCTTGTCCACCATCAGCCATGAATGCAGCCTCAACCAGACGCCGGTGGTGGGTATCACCGGAACCGGCGGGTCAGGGAAATCATCGGTTACCGATGAAATTTTACGCCGTTTACTGATTGATTTTCCTGAAAAACATATTGCCATTATCTCGGTGGATCCCACACGCAAACGCTCAGGAGGTGCCTTGCTGGGCGACCGCATCCGCATGAATTCGGTGTATCATCCCAATGTTTATATGCGGTCGCTGGCTACACGCCAAGCCAATGTAGCCCTCTCAAAACACATCAAGGATGTGCTGTGTATCATCAAAAATGCCGGATTCGACTTGGTGCTGCTCGAAACCTCCGGAATCGGACAGAGCGATTCGCAGGTGATGGAGCATAGCGATCTTGCCCTGTATGTGATGACCCCCGAATTTGGTGCTCCAACCCAGCTCGAAAAAATTGACATGCTCGATTTCGCCGATATGGTGGTACTTAATAAGGCCGACAGACCCGGGGCTGCCGATGCGCTGAGCCATGTGCGCAAACAATACCTGCGCAACCGGCAATTGTTTGATTCCGACCCTGCAAGCCTGCCCATTTTCCCTACAATCGCTTCCCGCTTCAACGATCCGGGTGTGAACCGCATGTATGCAGCTTTGATAAAGATGATCGGCGAGCGGACCAATCAGGTTTTTTCGGCACAAATTCACAGCACGGAAGAACCGGTTAATTTTTTAGGAATCATTCCTGCCTCACGCATGCGCTATCTTTCCGAAATCGCTGAAACGGTTCGCAACTACAACAAGTGGAGCGAAGAGCAGGCTGCCCTCGCGCAGGAATGCTATGCCCTGCAACTAAGTATCGAAAGTGCGAAGAAAGAAAAAAACCCGGAAACCAACCTCCTCGGCGCCTTGCAAAGACGCATGAAACAACTCAAAGAGCAGCTCGAACATGACAACCTTGGTTTGATTGAAAGCTGGGAGGAGAGAGCTAAAAGCTACCGCAAAAAATTTTACGAGTACACCGTTCGCGGCAAAGCCATCCGCGTTGAAACCCATGCCGAAACTCTTTCTCACCTGCAGGTTCCAAAGATTGCGTTGCCGGCATACACAGCCTGGGGCGACCTGCTCAAGTGGCAGCTGCGCGAAAACTTTCCCGGTGAGTTTCCATTTGCCGCCGGAGTATTCCCTTTCAAACGCGAGGCCGAAGATCCTATCCGTATGTTTGCCGGCGAAGGGGCTCCGGAACGTACCAATAAACGATTCCACTACCTCAGCCGGGGGTTGCCTGCCCGCCGCCTTTCCACAGCTTTCGATTCGGTTACGCTCTACGGGCGCGATCCCGGCGAAAGACCTGATATTTATGGAAAGATAGGTAACTCAGGCGTTTCGGTGTGTTGCCTCGATGATGCCAAAAAACTCTATTCCGGTTTTAATCTTACCAATCCATCAACCTCGGTTTCGATGACCATCAATGGCCCTGCGCCCGCCATGGTGGGATTTTTTATGAATGCCGCCATTGACCAGCAATGCGAACTCTACATAAAAGAACATGGGCTAACCGGGCAAGTCGAAAAAAAGATCAACAAAATATTTAAGGCTAAATTAGCCGGACGTCCTTCTTACAATGGTCCACTGCCCGAAGGGAATGATGGACTTGGCCTGATGTTGCTTGGTGTTACCGGTGATCAGGTATTGCCTGCTGAGGTTTATGAAAAAATCAAGGTTGATACACTCTCGGCATTGCGTGGAACGGTGCAGGCCGATATTCTGAAGGAGGACCAGGCACAGAACACCTGCATTTTTTCTACCGAGTTTGCCCTGCGCATGATGGGCGACATTCAGGAATACTTTATCCGCAACAAGGTAAGAAACTTCTATTCTGTTTCAATCTCAGGCTATCATATTGCCGAGGCGGGAGCCAATCCCATCACCCAATTGGCGTTCACCCTGGCCAATGGCTTCACCTATCTGGAATATTACCGTTCGCGAGGCATGAAGGTGAATGATTTTGCTCCCAATTTCTCTTTTTT
Source organism: Bacteroidales bacterium (assembly GCA_030684735.1). GTDB lineage: Bacteria > Bacteroidota > Bacteroidia > Bacteroidales > JAAYJT01 > JAAYJT01. Next base: position 2,833 of record JAUXXY010000200.1, read on the forward strand.
CTTTTCTAACGGGCTGGACGCTGAATATACCGTGATCGGCCGTGTGGCCAGACTTATTTGGGCCAAGGCCATGAAACACCTCTACAAGGCTTCAGATCGTTCGCAAAAACTGAAATACCATATCCAGACCTCAGGCCGCTCACTGCATGCCCAGGAGATCGAATTCAACGACATCAGAACAACATTGCAGGGGTTGGGTGCGATTTACGATAATTGCAATTCGTTGCATACCAATGCTTATGACGAGGCAATCACGACACCCACCGAAGATTCGGTGCGCAGGGCAGTGGCCATACAGATGATCATAAACCACGAGTTAGGCCTTGCCAGGAACCAAAATCCACTCCAGGGTTCGTTTATTATCGAAGAGCTTACCAATCTGGTTGAAGAAGCCGTATTGCAGGAGTTCGACCGACTCGCAGGGCGCGGTGGCGTGCTTGGGGCCATGGAAACCATGTATCAACGCAACAAAATTCAGGAGGAATCATCCTATTATGAGCACCTAAAGCACAGCGGCGAACTGCCCATTATGGGGGTGAATACATTCCTCTCTGCTTCCGGATCGCCCACTATAATCCCCGGCGAAGTAATCCGCGCTACGGAACATGAAAAGCAACAACAAATTGCTACATTACACTCCCTGCATCAACGCAATGCTGGCCTGGCTCAATCCAGTCTCAACGCACTGAAAAAAGTTGCTATTCATAACCAGAATACCTTCGATGCATTGATGGTAGCGACTAAATACTGTTCTTTAGGTCAGATCACTGAGGCTTTGTTTGAAGTGGGCGGGCAATATCGCCGCAACATGTAATTGTTTTTTGGACAGGATCGGCTCACCCGTCCGATCCATGAAGTTTCGAAATCTGGCGGATAAAGGGCATTGCATGAGTGTATTTGAAACCAAGCTGTTGAAACTTATGCTCCTTAACGGGTAGCCACAAACAGGGTAAAGCTAAAATTTCATATATCGGGAATCCCTACCTTTGCAGCACCTTTTTTGAAAAATTGTTCTTAGCTTCTGATAACAACTCAGTAATGGATACCAAAGACACTTTATACAGACTTTTCAGCGAGTTCCCACCGGTCACTACCGAACAATGGGAAGAAAAGATCATCGAAGACCTGCAAGGTGCCGATTACGATAGAAATCTCGTATGGAAGACCGCCGAAGGCATCAGTGTAAAACCTTATTATCGGACCGAACATATCAGGAACCTGGCACAAATGGGCTCAACTCCAGGGCATTATCCCTTTGTCAGGGGTGTTAAAACCAAGGATAATTCATGGGATATCCGTCAATGTGTGGATATTTCAAACATCATGGAAGCCAACCACATAGCTATCAACGCCCTAGCCAACGGTGCCACCGCCCTAAGCCTTGATGTGAGTGAAGTTGAATCGGCAACAGACCTCGAAAACCTACTCAGGAACATTCCCCATGCAAGCACAGACATCCATTTCTTTGGTTCTCGCAACTACCCTACCTTGCTGAATCTATTGGAAGAAGTTTGCAGGAATAATAGTTTAGACCTTAAACAATTTTGTGGCTCTTTCGATTTTGATCCCATAAGCCATGTTCTGCTATATGGTGATTTTTATCATTCCGAATCCACAGACTTTGATCAAGCCTTTGATTTGATTAAAGTTGGCGGCCACCTCGCCCCTAATTTAAGGTTTCTCAGCATCAACGGGCATCATTTTCATAACAGCGGTGCCAACATCGTGCAGGAACTGGCCTTTGCCTTAGCTTCCGGTAGCGACTACCTTGCCCTGCTCGTTCAGAAAGGCCTATCCGCTGATAAAATCACTCCCCATATGGGTTTTATCCTCTCATCGGGTAGTAATTATTTCATGGAAATTGCCAAATTCCGTGCAGTCCGCATGCTGTGGGCTCGCATTGCCGAACAGTATAATCCTGCACATGGAGGCTCCTTGATGGCTCATATACAAGCCATTACATCGAACTGGAACAAAACAGTTTATGACCCCTATGTGAACATATTGCGCTCAACCACCGAAACAATGGCAGCAGCCATCGGCGGAGTGGATTCCATTACCGTGAATCCTTTTGATGCTCCATTTAAAGAAGCTGACGATTTTTCGCGCCGCATTGCACGTAACCAGCAAATCCTTCTCAGAGAAGAATCTTACCTCGATAAGGTGATTGATCCGGCAGCCGGTTCGTATTATATTGAACAACTTACCGCCAAAATCGCCACCCATACCTGGGATTTATTTGTGAAAGTTGAACAGTTGGGTGGTATGACCGAGGCAGTAAAAAAAGGCTTTGTGCAGGACGAAGTGGATAGAAATGCCGGTCAGCGCCGGCAGGATGTTGCGAACCGCCGCCTTGTGCTGCTCGGAACCAATCAATATCCCAACCCCGAAGAGCAAATGCTTGAAAAAATTCAGGAGGAGTTATTCGATCAGGAAGAAAAACCCAGCGGGGTAACAATCTATAAAACACTGAAACTTGAACGTGCAGCCGATGGTTTTGAAGACCTGCGCTTGGCCACTGAGATTTTTGTGGAAGCTGGAAACAAACAGCCCACAGTTTTCCTCTTCACTTTAGGCAACCTGGCCATGCACAAGGCAAGGGAAGGTTTCAGCAGCGGTTTCTTTGGCTGCGCCGGTTACCAAGTGATTGACAACACCGGTTTCAACACAGTGAAAGAAGGGGTGAAAGTTGCACTAAGACTGCAGCCTTCAATAATAGTTATCTGTAGTTCCGATGAAGAATATGTAGAAATAGTCCCCGCCATCTGCCAGCAGCTAAAAGCAGCCGGAAGCCAGGCAATAATCGCGCTTGCGGGATATCCAAAGGATCATATCGAAGCTTATAAAAAAGCTGGTGTTGATGATTTCATCCACATCCGTAGCAACTTGCAGGACGCCCTGGCCGGCTTTCACAAAAAACTTGGGATCACTGACGAACGCGTAGCACAATAGTATTTACCGATTTCAAAATATTGAATGATGCGACCCGATTTTAGTAAAATACAATTCAACGACTTTTCAGTAAAAAAGGTTGCTGTTGATGAGAATTCAGCTTGCAGCTGGCTCACCAATGAGCAGATCAAAGTCAAACCCCTTTACACCGCCGATGATTTGCAAGGCATGGAGCATCTGCAATATGCAGCCGGTATTCCTCCTTTCCTGCATGGTCCTTACAGTACCATGTATGTGATGCGTCCATGGACTATACGTCAGTATGCCGGTTTCTCTACAGCCGAAGATTCAAACGCTTTCTACCGTCGCAACCTGGCAGCAGGCCAGATGGGCCTTTCGGTGGCTTTCGATCTGGCCACACACCGCGGCTATGATTCCGATCATGAGCGGGTGGTTGGAGATGTGGGCAAAGCCGGCGTTGCCATTGATTCCATCCTCGACATGAAAATTCTCTTCGACCAGATCCCACTCGACAAGATGTCGGTTTCTATGACCATGAACGGTGCCGTGCTGCCTGTATTGGCTTTCTACATTGTAGCTGCCGAAGAACAAGGTGTGAGTATGGACAAACTCACCGGCACTATCCAAAACGACATACTAAAGGAATTTATGGTTCGCAACACCTATATTTACCCACCCTTGCCTTCGATGAGGATCATCGCTGATATTTTTACCTTCACTTCTCAGCACATGAAGAAGTACAACTCTATCAGTATCAGCGGCTACCACATGCAGGAAGCTGGAGCCACCGCCGACATTGAACTAGCTTACACCTTGGCCGACGGGCTGGAGTACCTGCGTACAGGCATCGTATCCGGCATACCCATTGATGCCTTTGCACCGCGCCTTTCTTTTTTCTGGGGTGTGGGCATGAACCATTTTATGGAGATTGCAAAGATGCGTGCGGCTCGCATGTTGTGGGCAAAAATCGTTGGTAAGTTTGACCCAAAAGATCCCAAATCCATGGCCCTGCGAGCGCATTGCCAGACTTCGGGATGGAGTTTGACCGAACAGGATCCATACAACAACGTAACCCGCACCTGTATCGAAGCGCTGGGGGCTGCCCTGGGTCATACCCAATCGCTGCACACCAATGCACTGGATGAGGCCATCGCGCTCCCCACAGACTTTTCGGCACGTATAGCCCGCAACACGCAAATTTACTTGCAGGAAGAAACCAATATCTGCCGGGCGGTTGATCCCTGGGCAGGCTCGTATTATGTGGAAGCTCTCACGCATGAACTGGCACACAAAGCCTGGCAACTGATCGAAGAGGTGGAAGAACTAGGTGGAATGGCCAAAGCCATCGAAACCGGGGTGCCAAAGATGCGTATTGAAGAAGCCTCTGCACGCCGTCAGGCGCGCATTGACTCAGGCAAGGACACCATCCTGGGTGTGAATAAGCACCGTCTCGACAAGCAAGCCCCCATCGAAACCCTGGAGGTGGACAACACGGCCGTGAGGGATTCACAGATCAAACGTTTGGAGCAACTACGCGCCAACCGCAACAATGTTGAGGTGCAGGCTGCCCTCGATGCCCTAACCAGCGCTGCCGAAACCGGTGAAGGCAACCTGCTGGCCCTCGCTATTGATGCTGCCCGCAAACGGGCTTCACTGGGAGAAATTTCATTTTCGCTCGAAAAAGTTTATGGGAGATATAAAGCTGTGATACGATCAATTTCAGGAGTTTATTTTTCAGAATCCAAGGATGATGATGCATTCCGTCGCGCTTGTGTAATGGCTGATGAATTTGCCACGCAGGAAGGCCGCCGCCCTCGCATTATGATTGCCAAAATGGGTCAGGATGGCCACGACCGCGGTGCCAAAGTAGTAGCCACCGGTTATGCTGACATCGGTTTCGATGTGGACGTAGGTCCCTTGTTTCAAACCCCCAAGGAAGCCGCAAAACAAGCTGTTGAAAACGATGTACATATCCTGGGCGTCTCCAGCCTGGCTGCCGGCCATAAAACTTTGGTTCCACAAGTGATTGAAGAACTCAAGAATCACGGAAGGGAAGATATCATGGTGATTGTGGGCGGTGTGGTGCCCCCGCAAGATTATGATTTCCTATACAAAGCTGGCGCAGTGGCAGTGTTCGGGCCTGGCACCTCCATCCCCGATGCAGCCATTAAAATGCTTGAAATCATGATTGCACAAAAAAAATAAAACCCCTTCAGGCTGCTTTTCTAATTGCTTTATTCATCCGTCGGACCCCTCCATGCGGTCTGACGGTTATTATCGGACAGGATTAACAGGATTGGTTGAACCAAGTATTGCATAACTAACAGAGATTCTGCCAATACAACCCCCTAATAACTATGCCCAACAAATTTTTCATCTCAATTTGTTCCTTTTCAAACACTTGCTTAACTTTGGCCGTTTTTATTTGAAAACCATATCCTGAAAGCCATGTTATACATCAAGATTCTTGTCATTTATCCCGAGGTTAAACAAACAAAAATTGCCATCTATCAAAATGCTGAGGTGGTTTTTCTGAAAACCCTAAAACACAAAGCCGAGCAATTAGCGCAGTTTGCAGATGTCATTGACCAGTTGCCAATGCGTGTAGCACTTATTATGAACGAACTCAATACCAGTGATTTTGATTTGAGTACCATCCGTGTTATCATAGCGCGTGGCGGATTGATAAAACCGGTGCTGAGTGGTGTTTACGAGGTGAACGAGCGCATGAAGGAAGACCTCCGTAAGGGCATCATGGGGCAGCATGCCATCAACCTGGGCGGCTTGATTGCCGATGAAATTGCGCACAAATTGCCCGATGCCAAGGCTTACCTTGGCGATCCGGTGGTGGTTGATGAGCTATCAGACATGGCCCGTGTGAGTGGCCACCCGTTGATTGTGCGAAAATCCATTTTCCATGCACTGAACCATAAATATTGTGCCCGCGCATTTGCCAAAAGCACTTCCAAAAGTTATCAAGACCTTAATCTTGTGGTTGCTCATGTAGGCGGCGGAGGCATCTCGGTGGGAGCACACCAGAAAGGCCATGTGGTGGATGTAAACCAAGCTTTTCAGGGCGATGGGCCTTTTACTTTTACACGCTCCGGTTCGTTACCAGTTGGCGATTTGGTAAATCTATGTTTTAGCGGCCAATACACCCATCCACAGATACTTAATATGATCACCGAAGAAGGTGGCCTTTCAGCATACCTGGGAACCAGCAGTTTGCGCGCAATTGAAACCAACCTGGCTGCCGGTGACGAAAAAACCATCTTTTACGTGAAAACCATGGCCTACCAGGTTGCTAAGGAAATCGGGGCCATGACTACGGTTCTCGAAGGCAAGGTAGATGCCATCCTTCTCACAGGAAATTTTTTCAGCAATCGAATATTCGCGCATGAGGTGTTTCGGCGTATCGAACACCTCGGAAAAATCAATGTTTACCCAGTAGTCAACGACCTCGATTCATTGGCAGCCAACGGCATGAAGGTGCTGAAAGACGCAACACAAATTCTTGAATATCAGTAATCTTTACCCGCACAAAACCTATAAGATACTGGCAGGTAAGCTGTTACGTTTGTTGAGATAGAGCAACACGAAATACGCAATGTTGTAGAAAACAAGTAACCCGAACAGATTTATCACCATCACCGCAGCGAAACTCATACCATAAATAAAGATAAAGGCCAAAAAGACAATGGCTGTGTTCAGATATACTGCAATAAGCAGCGCTTTCAATCGCAGCAACCAATAATGGGGTGACTCAGTTTTTTCTTTCGAAAATGCAATAAAAAACAGCCCTGCCAGCAAAAAAACACCTGCTATTTCTTCGCTTATGTTATTGCTGATATGCGTAAAGTAACTCGTTTTAAAATACACAGCGTGAATAGCAAAAACCTTTGTGTCGAGAAAATCGGGTTTGATTCCCAGTCCAAAACGAATATACGAAAAAATCGCACCGGCCAATGCCAATACAAGACCAATGAACTTAAAGTAATGTGGGAAAAGGTATTTACTTATGCCCGTCAGGGTTCTATTGTCTTCCACAATTAATAATTATCAGGAAATATTGTGCCTTCGAGTTTCGAGCCATCATCAGCAATTAACTCATAGCCCACAAATCCAAACTTGTGATTGAAATAATACACATTTTGGCTAAGACCCGGGTAGGGTGGTTCCTCCACAATTTTAATAACTTTTATATACATAAAACCGATGGGGTAATCATCGGTTGTTGATTTGCTAATCACTGTACGGGTCATGGTTGAACCATCTTTTTTCTTCATCTTGTAGACATCTCCCACTTTACAATCATAGCGAACAGCAATATACGGAATTTCCTCAGAATTGGCATAGCTAACAATACCTTCAGGGGTCATATAGGTAAGGATGCCTTCAGAGGTTACTTTGGCTTTGGTTTTGAGGTTTACCCTTCCCTGGCTATCTTTATAGACAGCAGGAATCAAGGAGTTGATTGTTGCAAACCCCGGAACCTGGGAGAGGTCGGCAACAATTTCAATGGTGTTGATTCCGTTATCCGACTTGGTTATGGTTGCCGAAGATGGTACAACCAGATAGGAATTGTTCATGTATACTGAAACATCAAATGTGTTCCCTACGGTATTGAGAGGGATGTCGGTGTTGCCTCCAAGCTTATCGTCGCTCTTGGTGTCAAAAATTTCCTCGCACGACATCATAAACAGGCTAATTCCGAGCAGTACAATAATAAATTTTTTCATAATAAAGTAGTTTTTGGTTCATAGTTCATTGTTACACAACAATAAAATAAAGTAAAATTGAAGCTAATTAGCTTTAACACAGCACCAAAAGTAACAAACGTTTCCTTACGTTGTACCTTAACCCAACCCTTTTTTATGCGTCGAAACCGGAGACAGACTATAAGCACCACCGTACAGGTTGGCTGATTATTCACAAAGAGAAACCGTTTGATGAAAGAGAGGTTGCTTCATGTCCTGTTGTAAAACTAGCCGATTTGCAATGGCGAACATTGACAAAGTTTCCTTAATTTTGAGCCATGCCTCGCAGGATATTTTTTCAAGAGCCTGGCAGTGTATATATTTATTGATTTTTCAAACAACAAGCATTTATTTTGATTATCAAATCATCCAATAGCTTGAACATCTACCGCCAAAAAAAGCGCTGGAAATTGATCCTTGGTATTATCGGTATTATCATAGTATCGTTGTCGCTCTGGTATTCAAGCATCATGGTCGAGCAGATTGCCCGCGACGAGCGGCGCAACATCACCATTTGGGCTGACGCCATCCAGAACCGTGCTAAATTGGTGCAGTACACCCAATTGCTTTTCGACCAGATGAAAACCGAAGAGCGCAAACGGGTGGAATTGCTGGCTGAGGCATATAAACGAATTGGGAATACAGACGATTCGGGCCCCTTGGATTTTTACTTACGCATCTTTTCGGACAATACAACGATTCCTGTGATTTTCACTGCTTCGAATGGGGAAATACTCCTGAGCGGCAATCTCGAACAAGATATTTCTCAATATAAAAAATTAGAAGGTAAACTTAAAGAAGATTTCAGCCAGTATGATCCGGTAACACTACACCTTACCAAAAATGAATATCAATATGTTTACTATAAAGATTCGCATACTTTCACCCAGCTGCGCGAATATCTCGACAACCTTGTAGAATCGTTTTTTGAAGAAGTTGTTGCCAATTCTGTCTCAGTGCCTGTAATAATCACCGACAACACCCTGGTGAAAATCATCGCCCATGGAAATATTGATGAAAAAGTGATCGGCGACAGCATAGTCATGCAGCACCTGATTAAAGAAATGGCCAGCGAAACCGACCCCATTGAGATTGATCTGGCCGAGCAGGGAAAGCGTTACATTTATTATAAAAATTCCTACCTGCTAATGCAGCTTCGCTATTATCCCTATTTCCAGTTTGGCATCATTGCAGTTTTTCTTGTAATTGCATATATGCTTTTCAGCACAGCGCGAAAATCGGAGCAAAACCAAGTGTGGGTGGGATTGGCCAAAGAAACAGCCCACCAACTTGGCACACCACTTTCGGCCATTATGGCATGGATTGAACTTCTCAAGATGAATAGTACCGATGTGGGAATTACTGCTGAAATGGAAAAAGATGTTGAACGACTGCAAACAGTCACCGAAAGGTTCTCAAAAATAGGATCATCCGCGGTTTTGCAGCACGAGGTCATTTATTTAGTTGTAAAAAACACTGTTAATTATCTCGAAATCAGGTCTTCAAAGAAAATTTCCGCTTCTGTTCACTGCAAGGGATGCCAGCAAACCTTAGTTCCGCTAAACCGACAATTATTTGAATGGGTAATCGAGAACTTATGGAAGAATGCTACTGATGCCATGGGTGGTAAAGGTAAGATTGATATCCTTATCGAAGAAGAAGACAGATATGTTATTATTGACTTCAGCGATACCGGAAAAGGCATTACCAAGTCAATGTTTAAGTCGGTTTTCAACCCGGGTTATACCAGCAAACAACGTGGCTGGGGGTTGGGATTGTCGCTGGCACGCCGTATCGTCGAAGACTATCACCGTGGCAGGATATTCATCAAATCATCCGTGATTGGAAAGGGTACTACTTTTAGGTTGATGCTCAGGAAATAGGGTTGCTTTTCGCAGGATTATACGAAGATTTCAAAAAATTCACATTCTTTTTCACACCTTTAAACTTTGACCTCATTAAAGGAGACTTACTAAACAATTCATTAAATCTTTCTTCGGAAAGTGTTTCCCAATTAACTGCTCCTAAACTCCTGATATCATCATGCATTGCAAACATCGGTTCCAGGTGTGGGATGGAGAAGCGGTTCCAGGGGCACACCTGCTGACAAATATCGCAGCCAAAAACCCATTGACTGTAAGTATCTTCAAATTCAAGAGGTATTGAACCTGTATGTTCGATGGTTAGGTAGGAGATGCAGCGCTTGGCATCAATGATTCCATTGCCGGATATGGCTTTTGTTGGACAGGCATCAATACATTGGCGACAGTTGCCGCAATGGTTGCCACTATAAGGTTTGTCGTATTCTAGTTCCAGGTCTATTATGAGCTCGCCTATAAAAAAATAGGAGCCATTTTTTCGGGAGAGGAGCATAGAATTTTTCCCACTCCACCCCAGGCCTGCACGTATAGCCCACGCGCGTTCGAGTACGGGTGCCGAGTCGGTGAAAACACGTCCCGCAGCAGGGGTAATTTGTTGGTTGATGTATTGATGCAGCTTGCGCAATTTATTCTTTATTACATCATGATAATCATGACCATAGGCATAACGCGAAATAAGATATGGCGAATCTTCGGACAAAGATTTTTGGGGGTAGTAGTTTTGCAACACTGCAATCACTGAGCGGGCATTTTCAACCACCCTGCGCGGATCGAGGCGTTTTTCAACGTTGTTCATCATATAGTGCATCTCGCCATGGCAGCCATTTTCGAGCCAATTCGTTAGCTTCTCCCTATGATCTTCAAGCGCCCCGGCCTGTGCAATACCACATTCCTGAAATCCGAGATTTTTGGCGAATTCCTTGATGAGCGATGATGCATAATGTTTATTCATTCCCCTGCTATGTATACTATTAGCGCTGGGCTTTTGATTTTCTAATCGCCAAACAGCCCCTTTTGGGGCAAGGATTTGGTTTTTCCCAAGTGAGCATAGGCCCGAGGGGTTACTTCCCTTCCGCGCGGAGTTCGCATGATAAATCCCTCCATAATCAGAAAAGGCTCATAAACTTCTTCGATGGTGCCCGGGTCTTCGCCCACGGCTGTAGCAATGGTGTTGAGGCCGACAGGACCACCCTTAAACTTTTCGATAATGGTAATGAGTATTTTATTATCCATTTCATCCAATCCAAACGTATCAACATTAAGCGCCTCAAGCGAATACCGGGTTATGGCCAGGTCAATTGAACCATTTCCTTTTATTTGTGCAAAGTCTCTGACCCTGCGTAACAACAGGTTGGCAATGCGGGGGGTGCCACGACTTCGGCTGGCAATTTCGTAAGCTGCCTGGATCGTGATAGGAACCTTGAGAATACCTGCTGACCGCACAACAATGCCTTCAAGTATTTGAGCATCGTAATATGACAAGCGCATATTAATGCCAAACCTTGAGCGCAGCGGCGCAGTGAGCAACCCGCTGCGCGTAGTAGCTCCTACCAGCGTAAAGGGATTGATAATAATTTGTATGCTGCGGGCATTGGGTCCTGTTTCAATCATGATGTCAATACGGTAATCCTCCATGGCAGAGTAAAGGTATTCTTCAACCACTGGGCTGAGCCGATGTATCTCATCAATGAAAAGTACGTCATTTTTTTCGAGATTGGTGAGTAACCCTGCCAGGTCGCCTGGTTTATCAAGCACTGGTCCTGAAGTGATCCTGATATTTACTCCCAATTCGTTGGCGACAATATGGGACAAGGTTGTTTTTCCAAGACCCGGCGGGCCGTGCAACAATACATGGTCGAGAGGCTCGCCTCGTTGCCGGGCAGCTTTCACAAAAATCTTTAAGTTTTCAACCACATTTGCCTGGCCGGCAAAATCTCCGAAATCAGATGGACGCAACACTTTCTCCAGCTCGCGTTCTGCAGGGCTCATGCTTTCAGGAGAGGGATCCAGGAAAGGTTTATCATCCATCACATCTTGTTTCTTGGTAATATGGCAATGGTTTAAGCCATCAAAAATACAAAATTAGCTGTGTGGAGTCATTCAAACGATGAAAATTCAGGAGTTTGGCACCGAATTTAGCTGAATAACAGGTTGATAACTTCTAAAAATTCAATATTGAGCCCCCTCGAAAAGTCGGAGAGACCGAATTTATTAAATAGCAGACATATTTGTTTGCTGAAGTTATAAACAATTGAATGTTAATAATTTAACACAGGTCGTATTTTTATTTGTGATGTGATTTTCGAAAAAACAACATTATTCGTATCCGCTTTTTATTACGGTCAAAATCATTTTAAACCGCCCGTTTGGTTTTATAAAATTAGAGGCATGAGCCGGTATAACAATTGACTGCCCTGTTAGTAGTAAACAAGATTCCCCACTAATTACCATTTCCGCCTGGCCTTCAATGATTTGAGCGAAGGTGTCAAAGGGAGTGGTTTTTTCTGTTAATCCTTCGCCACTGTCAAATGACATTACGCTGATACTTCCTGTTGATTTTTTTAGAATCGTTTTGATGACCACAGAATTTATTAGATATTCGATTATCTCGATTGTGATGTGTGATTTCGATTTTTCTATTTCGCTCGTATTCATGATTTTGGTTCCTGTCGTTAATGCATTGCTCGGATAGGTGTGAATGAATTTTCACAGGGACAAAGGTAAGTCCTCTAATCCCTTAAAGCATTACATAATTCCTATATAGATTTACATTATTCACACATTGCAGCAACACCATCGGGTGGTTGGCTCTTGGTTTAGGGGTGCATTGAATGGTGCGTGATTATTGATTTACAGATTATGCACTCATAATTGACTTACTGCACACTCAAAATGTGTGAATGATGTAACTCTTTTCCAAAGTTGTGTAACACTTTTTGATTTGGGTGAGACTATTTTTATACTATGAATAATAACCAGCCTGTCGCTGGCCATTCTGAGATAACAATAAAATAGCAATCACAACAGGATAAAAAATGGAAGGAGGATAAAGCATATCACCATATCTGTTGAGGCGACTTTGTTATTTCACGAATACCAACAGGTAAATCTCAGTGCAAAAATGTTTAAACAATTAAATACATTATTATGAAAAAATTAAAAATGAGTTTAGTCATGATTTTAAGTGCAGCTATGATTTTATCGAGCTGTGCATCTTTAACCAAAACCCAGAAAGGTGCAGCAGTTGGAACAGTAACAGGTGGTGCAGCGGGCGCGGTGATTGGCAGGGCTTCGGGCAATACAGCCCTGGGTGCAATCATAGGAGCTGCAGTAGGAGGAACTGCAGGTGCCATCATTGGCCGCCAAATGGACAAACAGGCTGAGGAAATAAAAAAGACCGTTCCTGATGCCAAGGTTATTCGCGTAGGCGAAGGAATCGTTGTGGAATTCAGCAGTAACGTTCTTTTTGGGTTTGACAAATCAAGCTTATCACCCGATGCCAAAACAAGCCTCGATAAACTTGTAAAAGTTCTTGATGTATATCCTGATACCGATATTGAGATACAAGGGCATACCGACAGCAAGGGGAGTGAAGCATATAATAAAACCTTATCTGAACAACGTGCTGTCGCTGTATCGAATTATCTGATTTCCAAAAACATTAACAAGAATCGTTTAAAGGTTGTGGGATATGGCGAAACACTGCCAAAATATTTGAACGATACTGAAGATGGACGTGCTCAAAACCGCAGGGTTGAGTTTCTGGTCACTGCAAATGAAAAAATGAGAGCTGCGGCTGAAAAAGAAGCTTCTTAATAAATGAATGTAAAAATCTAAAATCTATTAAAATGAAAACAAGACTAATTTCTATCGTATTGATCCTATTGCTTTCGGCAACTTTTGCGTCAGCTCAAATATCTTTTGGCATCCTCGGTGGTGTAAATTTTCAGAATCTGAACGGGAAAGATTATAATGGGGACAAACTTGAAAATGATATGATCATTGGTTATCATGCCGGAGTAAATGTTCAGATACCCATTGCATCGGAGTTCTATTTTCAGCCCGGATTACTGTTTACTACAAAAGGAGCTGATAACACTAATGGCACATTAACATATAAAATCAGGCTTTCTTATGTTGAATTGCCTTTGAATTTTGTTTACAAAGGTGCGCTGGGTAATGGATATCTTTTAGTCGGATTTGGACCCTATGTTGGTTATGGTATCGGGGGCAAGGTAACAACCGAAGGTGGCGCTGCAAGTGTTGAAAGGGACGTTGAGTTCAAAAGCGTTGTTGAGGCAGGCGACCCCTTAACCGTAGCCTATTTTAAAGCATTTGATGCAGGTGGTAATATTTTTGCCGGATATGAAATGGCAGGCGGTATATTTTTCCATCTGAATACACAACTTGGAATGCTTGCGATAAATCCTGAATATAAAATATTAACGAATGATAAATCATCAATTAAAAACACAGGTTTCGGTCTTTCACTTGGATATCGGTTTTAACCAAGTGTTTTAAATACCAAAAGAGGCTGTCGCAAAAAGGCAGCCTTTTTTTATTTTGATATTCAACAACATGGAGTTCATGACTATTATTTGTAACTCATCATCCATTACATAATGTTATGATATTTGAGTGATGAAACAAACAAGATAGAGGCCGGGTATCAAAGAACCTTATCTTGCTATCAGGCTCAAAATTGCCATAGATGCCCTGTTCGGGGAAGATGTCACAAAGCCAGAGATAATTGAAACATAGAAGTAAATATCCATTGAATGAGTTATAGGCAAAAACGAAAGAACGCCTCATAAACCATATAGGGCATACGCATCGAAGAAAAAGGACGGTAGACGTGGGGCCTGTGTTGGGAATCCTCAGGCAAACCAGGGGTTTCAGATGATTTCTTCCAGGTGAGATTTAAAAGGCATCCATTATATTTGGATTCCTTGTGATGGGCCATGGCCAAAAAAATAGCCCAAAAGGGCTATTTTATACCAGTTTTTGGCTCAAGGTTGAATACATTAGCAAGGCATATCTTCGATTCTCAGTTATGGGGGCCGAGCAATCCGATAGTATATCCGATTCTATCCCATTGAAGTACAAGGAAAAGAAATGAGGCTATTTCGATGGAGAAACAGCCCCTTGAATATTAGAAGATATAGCGTATAGAGAAAGCTCCGCCATCGGCCCAGAAACCTGAATAGCCAGCAAAATTGTAGGTGGGTTTCCAGTCAATGCCTACGTTTATAGGAATTTCCCTGAAGCTATATTCAAGACCAAGTATTCCATCTATGCCTATAACAGTATAGCTTGTTCCTTGTGTCCCCCAATACTTATGAGTATAATCACCGTTCCAGAAGCCAATGTGCCCTCCGAATCCATAATACCATTTTAATCTTTCGGTGTTGAAAGCCTGGTTATGGATTTCATAAAGCGCTGTAATCTCTACCCCTCTCCATCTGCTGGCGAAGAGAAATTCAAAAGCTGACTTTTCTCCAGTGAAATGCTTAATAGTAAGGCCATTGGCAAAACCACCCCTTAGTCCGATCCCTGTGTTGTAATCCTGTGCATTACTGATCGAAACCATGCAGAACACAATTAAAAAAGTTGTTACAATTTTTTTCATCTGTTTAAAATTTTGTAAATAATTGATAACTATTACTATGTGATTCTAAAAACATTAATCATTCACAGTGGGTATGATTAAAATCTTATGGATATTTCATTTCACTTTTTATTTGTGAATAATTAAGATACAAAGGTGAGTATCTTTAAAACAATAAGTGTTACACAACTTTGGAAAAGAGTTACATGATTCACACATTTACAAGGAACGCCTGACGAGTGAAGGAAGCGTATGTTGCTTTCATTTTATTGATATACCACTTTTGCCGGTTTGCCAATTTCAAAATCCCTGAAGCCGAAATCAGTTGTTTTAAATGAGTTTATTTTAAATATATTTTTCCCATTTCCGGGAATTAATGGATAAAATGCAATGGATATTTGAAATGTATTAATAACCAGGTTTTCATTTTTAATTAAAACTCCCACGCCTATTTGTGAATACACTTTGCTGTTTTTAAATCCTGTTACTGCATCGCCAAGCATGCCAAGTGAACAAATAAGATAGGGGCCAAAACGGAATCCTATAAAATTCCACGGGCTGTATGATTGTGTTTGCAACGTAAATAAAAGGCGGCTGGTCCCTGACAGTTCAGGACTGTTAAATCCATCAAGGCCATAATCATCATTCAGCGTTAAACTATCGTTTGAGAACGGGTTTATACCAATAGCGACCTGCGGTTTTACAAATTGCCTGAATTTCCATTTCCCGACTTCAAATAAGCCCGTAAAATAATTTACGCTAGCGCTAATAACACCTTGTTCGCTATGCGAAGCCCGTAAAAAAGTTCCATATTCCAGGTTGGAACCCAGGTATCCCCAAGGATAATAATTACCTGAAGCAATACGCCCGCTAAAATATAAACGACCGGTATTATTTTTTTCCTGGTAGCCGCCTGTCAGGCTGAAAACTTGGCCGATGGGCACATCTTCGGTTAAGCCATATTTAAAAATAAATTTATCCTGCACATATTTTCGTGTCGAAACGCCGATGCTTGCCAGGTAGAAATTTTCATTGGAAAAAAAATTTTGTGCTCCGGACATTTCGATTGGCTTTTCGAGATAGCGAATCCGAAAAAATCGAACGGCGAAAATAAAATTAGTTGTACGCTGAAATTCAGTATTACCTTTGAATATTTGAATGGCATTACCAGCCCAATAATCCTGTGTGTTAAATTTAAATCGTTGCATCATTAAAAGAGAATCGCTGTTACGAATGTAATCTCTTCTATATTGTTGCATAAAATTTATGCCTGCTGCCCATTTTGCAAAGGGCGAAAAAAACGGTCGGTCAACGGCAAAACTTTTGGTAAAATTCCGGAATTCGTCAATGCTGTATTGTAATGTAGAGTTAATATAGGTATTGTGGATGTTGGGGATAAAATAACTTGTATTGTAAGCATAGTCACCTGTTGTATGATTCCAGGTAAAACCATTTTTAAATTCGTGACCCAGTCCTAAA
>JAUXXY010000146.1 GCA_030684735.1 Bacteroidales bacterium
AATTATATTTCTTAATTGCGTTTTCAGAAGCAATGATCAACGCTGCCGCTCCGTCATTAATACCGGAAGCATTCCCTGCTGTTATGGTGCCATTATCATTTGTAATTGGTTTTAAGGCAGCCAATTTTTCCAGTGGCGAAAACCTGGGGTGTTCATCTTGATTTACAATTACAGGGTCACCCTTGCGTTGAGGGATAATTACCGGAATTATTTCTTTTGCAAGTAAACCGTTGTTTTGTGCTGCATGGGTCTTTTCCTGGCTCCAAAAAGCAAACCTGTCCTGATCCTCACGACTGATGTTAAAATCTATAGCAATATTTTCAGCCGTTTCAATCATAGATTCGGTACCGTATCTGTTATCAAGCACTTTATTGATAAACCTCCATCCAATGGTAGTATCAAAAATCTCAGCCGACCTGGAAAATGCGCTCATTGCTTTTGCTATCACAAAAGGAGCCCGCGACATACTTTCAACACCACCGGCGATAATCAATTCTGCTTCACCAGCTCTGATAGCACGGGCAGCAGAACCTATTGCATCCATTCCTGAGCCGCATAACCTGTTAATGGTTGACCCGGAAATGATTTCAGAAAACCCTGCAAGCAATAAGGCCATTCGTGCAACATTCCTGTTGTCTTCGCCGGCCTGGTTTGCACATCCCATGATTACATCGTCAATGGCGAGCCAGTCAATGCCAGGATTTCTTTCCACCAAAGCTCTTAAAGGAATTGCAGCAAGATCATCTGTTCTGACAGATGAAAGTGAACCACCATAACTGCCCACCGGAGTACGGATGGCATCGCAAATAAATACTTCTTTCATATTCAATTCGAAAAAGTCTTATTGTGAATTATTTAATTTGGGCTTAATTAATCTGAACCCTTTAAGCAATCCTTCTGAGAGTAAGTCAACTTCCCGCTGTGTGAGAACAGTTGAAAAGATACAGGCACAGGTATTGAGCAACTGAATCTTTTCGGTAAAGAAAAGATAATTAAGCAGTTCCTCTACTATGGCTACTTCTTCTTTTGTTTGGTACGCTTCACGATATGTTGTAGGAGGGGTTGCTTTGAGATGAATACGGAACATTGAACCTGCACCGGTAATAGAAACGGGAACATCTGCAATTTTTATAGCATTCTCAACCTGGTGGATTGCTTTTTGCGTTAAGGCATTAATTCTTAAAACTGCTTCTTTATCAAACAATTCCATTGCCACACGGCCGGCGGTCATGGTAATGGGATTGGCTGAAAAAGTTCCGGAATGCGGGAAGAGGATTTTGCTTTCACGCGGGTCGAGCACTTTCATCACCTCTGTGCGGCCGGCTATTGCGCCAACCGGAAATCCCCCTCCAATAATCTTTCCCATTGCAGTGATGTCGGGGCGTATGGAATATTTTTCCTGTGCACCGCTATAATTTGTTCGGAAAGTAACGACCTCATCAAACACAAACAACACACCATTTTCGCGGGTCCATTTATAAACAGCTGCAATAAATGAATGAGTAGCCTCAACAAGTCCGACACGGTGTGGAACCGGGTCAATGATTACACAGGCAAGCTGATCGGCGTTCTGATTTAAAATAGCGAGGGTTCTTTCAATATCATTAAAGGGAAAAATGATAACGTCGTTTAAAACTCCCTGGGGAGTTCCGTATGCAAGCGGAACGCTGTTGGGTTTATTGATATCGCCCCAGTTTGTGGGGTTGGAAGTCTGGCTGACTTCTGCAAAATCGTATGTACCATGATATGCTCCTTCGGTTTTTGCAATTTTTGGACGGCCGGTAAAAGCCCTTGAAGCTTTAATCATGGCCATTACCGCTTCGGTGCCGGAGTTCACAAAGCGGATCTTTTCAAATCCGGGAACCCTGTCGCACAACAGTTGGGCAAACTCAACTTCGGCTTCGGTGGCCAGGGTATAAGCAGTGCCTTTCTGCAACTGTTCGATAACAGCGCTTACGATTGCAGGATGTGCGTGACCATGGATCAAAGCAGCCATGTTATTAGCAAAATCAATACGCTGAATACCGTCAATATCGGTTACTTTAAAACCAGATGCATATGCAGCATAATAAGGATGCGGCTTGCGATAAACAGTGTTTCGACTTACTCCTCCTGGTATTACATTGCAGGCTTGTTGATACACTTCTTCGCTGGTTCTTTTATACGCAAGTTCGATTGCTGTTTTAGTTTCCATAGTTATGTGCCGTAATCCTTTTTGATGAATTGGTTTATTGATACAGCGTGGCATCGGTAACCTGCTGCAAGTATTCAAATGTTACACCAGGTGCCATTTCCCTGACAAAAAGACCTTTATCTGTAAAATCAAGTATGGCGAGGTCGGTGTAAATGGTGTTAACAACTCCTTTTCCGGTGAGGGGATAGGTACATTCTTTCACGATTTTTGGCTCCCCTTCTTTTGTTAGATGCTGAGTAATGGCAAAGATGGTTTTCACCCCTGCCACCAAGTCCATAGCACCTCCAACGGCTGGTATTGCTCCCGGTTCTCCGGTTGACCAATTGGCAAGGTCACCTTCCCCAGAGACCTGCAATGCACCAAGCACGCAGATATCAATGTGCCGGCCCCTGATCATTGTAAAACTATCGGCGTGATGAAAAAAACAAGCACCGGGAATGGCGGTTACACATTTTTTTCCTGCATTTATTAACTCAGGGTCTTCTTTTCCGGCTTCGGGTGCGGGGCCCATGCCCAGTAAACCATTTTCGGTATGATAGATGACTTCTCTTCCGGCGGGAACAAAACCTGCAACCAATTCGGGTATGCCAATGCCCAAATTCACATAGGTACCGTCGGGGATATCAAAGGCAACTTTTTGTGCCATTTGATTACGATCCCAGCCTTTTATGCTTTCATTTATTACCATGGGTACCTCCGGTTTTCCTTTACAAGTTTTGACTCTTCAGCAGGATTAGGTATTTCAACAACTTTTTTTACGAAAATGCCCGGTGTTACAACTGTTTCCGGATCAATTCCGCCCAGTTCGACGATTTCCCCGGCCTGAACAATGGTCGTTTCGGCGGCAGTGCACATAACAGGACCAAAATTTCTCGCTGTTTTATTGTAAATTAGATTGCCATACCTGTCGGCGGTTTTGCACTTTACCAACGAAAAATCAGCCCTGATGCCGTATTCCATCACGAAAGGCTGGTCGTTGAAAACGCGGATTTCTTTTCCTTCGGCAAGTGGGGTATTCACCGAAGTAGGGGTATAAAAAGCGGGAATACCTGCTCCGCCGGCCCTGATCCTTTCAGCCAGCGTTCCTTGCGGGACAAGCTCAAGTTCTATCTCGCCTTTTTTGTATAACTCCGGGAATACGATTGAGTTTGTGGTTCGCGGAAATGAGCAGATCATTTTCTTAACCTGTTTGTTTTCAATAAGGGCAGCAATCCCTACATGCCCGCTTCCAGTATTGTTGCTTACAACCGTAAGGTTTTTTGCGCCACGATCTATCAAGGCGTGAATCAGTTCGATAGGGCTGCCTGCCTCGCCGAAACCGCTGATCATCACGACGGCTCCGTCAAAAATGTCTGCAACCGCTTCAGCTGTTGACTTTACAATTTTATTTATCATTATTTAATAGCTTGAAGATAAATTACATAACAAAGAAGAAACTCACCACGGAGGCACTAAGAACACGGAGTTTCACGGAGAGTACTCCCGCAGGGAATTTAATTTGTTTTTGTAATATGCTGCAGAAAGTTGGAAACCAAGGAGTTCTACGAGGCGTTTCTTAGTGATTCTTTGTGATCTCCGTGCAACTTCGACAAGGTCAGAGCACCGCGCTGTGGTTTTCTTATTCAATGTCATTTGCTGCGGAGTAGTTACTATAATTAGAAGTTCAGTTTATTTTTTTAGCTGATTTTCCAGCGTATCATGAAGTGTTTTTTCTATCTGAACCAGCTCGTTTTCAAAGAAATACTTTTCAGTATCGTACGGTTTAAGCTTTTCGATGGTGTTTTCATGCTCATCATATTTTGCCAGGAATACTTTATCCATCCATCCCATGTTTCTACCCTCGTTAAATTTCAAAGCGAATGCCTTCTCCCCATTCACTTCAACGATTCCAAGCATAGATATTTTACCAGCAGACGAAGTCATTGAAATATATCGTGAAGGACGGTTTATTGAAGGTAGTGAACGGTAAATTTTGCTGAACACTTCATTAATGTCTGCAAGCGAGGCAGTAAAATAGTGATGTTCGCCGGTGGGGCGCGCACAGTACATTGAATGGAACCCAACCGACAACATGGCGAGGATGTTTCCAAGATCAATCCAGTTTTGAGCCGAACGATCAATATCCACTTTGCCATTATCATCGGTAAATAAGCTGATATGGTTCATTATCGGGCTTTGGCTTTTAACAACCACGCCACTTGCCCTCAATCTACGGATGGCAGCAATGGTGCTTGGGTTTAGTAATTCTCTTGGCGTTGAAAAATGCGCCATCCAGACAACTTGAATGCCATTGCTGTTTAGTTTCCTGAACAGATCAAGTATGTTATTATACCTACTGCTTAAGATCATTTCGGGTAGAAAAGTCAGTGCCCGCGATCCAATACGCAGTGTTTTTATGTGCATAAGATCAGTATCTTCTATAATAGGAACAACATATTGCTCAATCCTTTCAAACGGCATTTGCCCTGCGTCGCCACCGGTAATGAGCACATCGGTAACTTCTTTGTGCAGTTTCAGATAATCATGAACCGGTTTAATTTCTTTCTGATTAAACATGTCCTCATCACCACGAACCTGTGCATGACGGAAGCAATAACTGCAGAAAGCAAAGCAACTTTGTGTTGTTTTATCGAAAATAAGCTGACACTGAGGGTATTTATGCTGAATACCTTCAAGGAATTCTATCTCTCCTTTCTCATTTTCAAACCAGGGTTTATTTAATTTTTGTTTGCCGTCGTGAGGATTTGTCTTGTGCATATAGTCCTCAACCACTTTTTGTCTTTCGCTATCGTCTTTAGCATCAGTGTATAACTTAACAGTTTCGGAATTAATCATTCCCGGCTGAGGAAAAACTAACTGAAAAACAGAGTCTTTGGAAAAGTTTTTCCAGTTTATGGTGTTCAGCACATGTTTGGTTGCCAGAAAGCGGTACACTTCAATAAAGAGTTCGCGCTCTTTGATGTATCCGATATCAATTCCATTGTTTTGAAGGATCTTAACGATTTCTTTAAAACCTTCTAGCCCGGAATAATGCTTTTTCCCGGTGAAAAGAAACTCAGCCCACTCCATGATACCGGAATGTTGTGGGTAGCCGTAATGTAATCGGGTTAATAATCCTGTGGGCAAAAGATTTTCTTTCTCAATGTTGGTTTTGGTATCGTCATCGTAATGATAACGGCCCATCATATGTTCAACATCAGATGGTTGAATACTGATTTTCTTTGCAGAGGCAATTGTATCGGATGCTGTACTAATTATATTGGTACTTGTTGTTGTACTTGACATTTCGCTTTCCTTAATCATGTTAAATATCTTCGTTTGAGAATCAAAATCTTTTCAGGGTACGAACAGATCATTTGATCCGGCAAAGATAGAAAATTTTGTAAAATTGGCCTTGAATAAATCTGTTATTTAAGGATTTGTGAAATGAAACTGACCGGATATATATAGTTGACCAATAGGTATTTGCGAAAATTGCCTTTAGATAAAATTGGGGTTCAAATTGGAATAACATCGTTTATGCCGGGGAATAATCTATGCTTTCCGCAGTGGCCTCATTAGCGTCTTTCTTTAATGGCAAATAATTTCAATCTGTACGTCGTTGCGAAGGATGTCTTGCTGCCGGCAGGCAGGTGACTAAAGCAATCTGTAGATAGTCAATGAAATAGATTGCTTCTCCCGCCTAATGCGGGATCGCAATGACGTTCCGATGAATTTTTTGTGCTGCATTATAGACAGACTCTAAATATCAGAATATTAAGATATTGTATGGTGGAGCAGGGTTTTTTGAACAACTACATCATCCTGTTGGCAAAGTGTACCGAAAAACACGCTGCCAGGGCAGCGGTTTCGGTTCTTAGGCGATTTTTCCCAAGACTTATTGGTATGAAATCAAGGATTTTGGCTTTCTCTACTTCTTCATGGCTGAAATCACCTTCAGGCCCTATCAGAACAAGCGTATTTAGGCCTGGTTTCACAACTGCGCTAAGCAAGGGTGTGTCGTTTGGTTCGCACCAACCTATGAACTTTCCTGGAACCTGCACTTGATCAATAAATTTGTTTAACTGAACCGGTTCATGCACCACTGGTCGAAAAACACATAGGCTTTGCTTCATAGCAGTGGTGACTATCTTGTTGAGCCTTTCTGTGCGAACCGTTATCTTTTCGGAGTGCTCGCATAGAAGCGGTGTGATTTCATCGCAACCAAGCTCGGTGGCTTTTTCGAGAAACCATTCATAGCGGCTCATGTTTTTTATAGGAGCAACGGCCAGGTGGATGCCGTAATTGCGCTGTTGGTGTATGGTAACTTCCTGTATTTCAACTGCGCAACCTTTTGGCGTGGGTGAAATAAGCGCGCCCCGAAATAAAATACCCTTGCCATTGGTAATAAAAATAATTTCACCGGCTCCCATCCGCAATACCTTTGAGCAATGCCACGACTCTTCTTCGTTCATGGTAAATACAAAAGGCAGTTCAACGGAGCCGGTGACATTCAAATCCGGATCGTAATGTAATTGCAATATTTGATATTTTTTCACACGATTAGCCGCAAAACCTATTATTTAAAACTAATTGGCTGACTTATCCTGTATAGTGGGGGGATATTTTTTCTCGTACTTTCTTAATACCACCAACACCACCCTGTAAGAAATATAAATGAGTGCAGGCCAACTCAATAACCACAGTATCTGTCCTAAATGTTTCATAAGTAAAAAGTTAATATATGTGTTGATCTTTGTCTATTAAATCGCTGGCATCAATCTTCTTTTTGTCAATTGCTTTCCAGGCGTAATAAATATATGCGATCACAAACGGAACAGCCAGCGAAACATAACTCATCACTGTGAGCGTGTATTTGCTGCTCGATGCATTTTCGATCGTTAGCGAGTGCTGGAGGTCAAATGTGGATGGGTAAAAAGCTGTCTTATTCCAACCGGCAATGAGGAAAAGCGCAAAAACGGTGAGGAAAGTACCCAAGCCACTATACCAAATGCCTTTATAGAATTGTTGCAGGATGGTTCGGATGATTCCGTACAATACCAGCAGAACACCAGCCAGTAATGAAGCCGCAACTATAGGCATTTGTATCAGGTTGTGCAGGTATTTGTATGGTTCCATAAATACAACCTTGGTCTGCGGGTCGTATGCAAACCCAACGCTGAGCAGGGTAGCTATTACAAAAGTGAGAAAGACCACTAAGAAAGGGATGGTATTGTACAGCACTTGTTTTTGACCTCGTTTACGGATGTTTTCGTCGTTGATGTTGTTCATCAGGTATAGGGTTCCCAGGATACGGGCCAGGAAAAACACCGAAAGCCCCAATGCCACGTTTCTATAGTTTAGTAAAGCTTCGAGGCCATAAAAGGGTGTTTCCCAGCGCGAGATAGCGGCATTGAATTTATTGGTGATATTCATCAAATTTACCGAGAACTCAGAACCGCTAAAGAAGGTTGCTACTGCGGTTCCCAGCAAAATGGTGCCAAGCGCTCCATTTATATAAAGGAAAGCATCGAAGGTACGGGTGCCAAGAAAATTATTTGGTTTTGAGCGGTACTCGTATGAAACCGCCTGGATTACAAAACAAAACAAGATCGTCACCCACACATAATACGCCCCGCCAAAGCTGGTTGAATAGAATAAAGGGAAGGAAGCGAAAAATGCACCTCCGAAAGTCACAAGGGTAGTAAAAGTAAGCTCCCACTTACGCCCTAAAGAATTGAGGATCATGCGTTGTTCATCCTTGGTTTTACCAAGAGTTTTTATCATGGTTTGCCCGCCCTGAACGAAGAGCATGAAAACCAGCATAGCGCCGAGTACCGATATGATCATCCACCAGTACTGCTGCAAGGCCAGGTGTGATAAGCTTTCAAACATGGTTATTTTCCTCCTTCATCTTTGGGTCCGAGTTTTATTTGCTTGGTCATGATCCTGATTTCTGCAATCATCAGGGTAGTGAACAGGACAGCAAACAACCAGAATGTGACCTGCACAGTGGTTGCATTAATATGTGATACAGCCACCATTGTGGGAAGCAGGTCTTGTATGACCCAGGGTTGCCTGCCCACTTCAGCAGTAATCCAGCCCGACTGTGAGGCGATATAAGCGAGAGGGATTGAAAAAATAGCAATACGCAACAAAGTTTTAGCCTTTTCGAGCCGGTCTTTGTATAAGAGCCAGAGGAATATTATCATTAAAAGAAAGAAGTAAAATCCCAGGGCAACCATCAGGTGGAAACTGTAAAAGGTAATAGGGATGCTGGGTACAAGCTCCTTTGGGTCGTCGAAATAACCATAGCCGAAGTATTGGAAATTCTCGTCGAGCACTCTCCTGGCTTCTGCGGCTTTTTCGTTGTCGCCGGCTTCTTTTGCATGTTGGTATGCGGCCAGTGCATTGATGGCTATTTTACCGCGCTTAATTTTTTCGGTGGCTGCCATGATCCCATGTTCTTCGTTGCCTTCGAGTAAATCCCTGACCCCGGGTACAAAAGCATTGAAATCACGAAAAGCCAGGTACGACAGCAGGTTGGGTATCTCGATCTTAAAATAAAATTCTTTCAAGTCTTCATAATTCGGATCTTCAGGTGTTTGAGATAAAACACCAACAGCAACCAAACCGGCACCTGTCTTACCATGATACAATCCTTCGAAAGCAGCAAATTTCATGGGTTGATTTTTTGCTACAAGACTGGCCGAACCATCTCCGGTAACGATGGTATAACCGGCAGTGATAATACCAAAAACGGCGGCCACCAGGATGCTACGTTTGGCAAGCAAAACTTCCCGCTTTTTGAGGAGGTACCAAGCGCTGACACCAATCACAAACACCGAGGCAAGCAGGTAGGCCGATGAAATGGTGTGCAGGAACTTGTTGATGGCCATGGGCGAAAGGAAGACTTCCCAAAAATTACCCATCTCGTTACGGGCAGTATCGGGGTTAAATAGCATGCCTACAGGGTCTTGCATCCAGGCATTGGCAACAAGTATCCACAAGGCCGAAAGGCTGGCTCCGAAAGCCACAAGCCAGGTAGATAAGAGGTGGAATTTCTTGCTTACCTTGTTCCAACCAAAATACATGACTGCAATAAAGGTTGATTCGATAAAGAAAGCAAAAATGCCTTCGATGGCCAATGGGGCACCAAAAATGTCGCCCACAAACCAGGAGTAGTTCGACCAATTGGTTCCGAATTCGAACTCAAGAATCAAACCGGTAGCTATACCGATGGCAAAGTTGATTCCAAAGAGCGTCATCCAGAACTTGGTGGTCTTTTTCCAGTGCGGATCACCTGTTTTCACATAGATCGTTTCCATGATGGCCATGATATAAGCAAGACCAAGTGTTAAGGGGACGAAAAGCCAGTGATACATCGCCGTGAGGGCAAATAAACCCCGCGACCAGTTCACTAAAGCAAAGTCAAAGGTTTCTGTCATAATGCTGAAATTAGGGTTGTTTTGTGAGCTGTTCAATTACATAATTGCCACGTTCTTTGTCATTGTCGAAATTGGAGTTTAAAAAGTTGGGGAAGAAAAAAAGTTTGAGGACGGCAAACATGATAAAAACCTTGATCAAAATGATAAGCCATAATGTTTTACCGAGGGTCATACTTTTAAACCCATCGTAGTAAAAATAAAATACTCTCGAGAGTATGTTTCGGTCTCTCATTTTGTTCAAGGTTCAAAGTTCAAGGTTGAGTCCACCCCGAATCCCGCACCCGTATGGACGGGACTTTCAGCGTGCAGGAGACTTTTTGGAGTGGGTTCAAGCATACAAAAATATGAATTATAGAATAAGTTAGAACAGAGAAATTTTTTTTTAGAATTGCCACCACGGGATTGCTTGTTTGATTTGTGTGTAGAACTTTAAAACAGACCGCGATTGTGTGTTTTTTGGAATGTTTATTGCACGTACAACTCAAAATAGCGTATTTTTGCATTAATGTGAGGTATCATGAAATTCAGAATATTCATTTGGCTGGTTCTTATTAGCTTTCCCTTGCTGCTTAGCGGGCAGAAAAAGAAACCTGAGCCAATGATCCCTGCAACATATTGCCTTTCGGCAAATGAGTTGCAGCTTTACCGGCTTATCAATGTGTATCGCCAGGAGCATGGTCTCGGCATCATCCCCTTATCAAGATCCTTGTCTTATGTGGCTTATGTTCATTTGCGTGACCTGCAGAATAATCGCCCGGATTTTTCGGGATGCAACCTTCATTCCTGGTCAAACAAAGGCACCTGGACCCCCTGTTGCTATGCCAAAGATCCCAAGCGCCAGGAATGTATGAAGAACAAACCCGGCGAACTGACAGGCTATAAAGGCGATGCACAGGAAATTATTATGTGGGAAAACAAATCCTCTACTCCGCAAGGTGCATTGGATCAATGGAGTTCCTTGGAGCCTACCAATGATCTTCTTGTAAAACAACGGCGCTGGGCCGATAAAAACTGGCAAGCCATGGGGGTAGCCTTATACGAAGGCTATGCTTCCGTTTGGTTTGGCGAAACAGCCGACAAGGTGTTGGCTATTAAATTATGCGACGATGGCAGGCAGATCAGTCATCGCTTTATGATAGATGAATTGCTTCAATCACGACAAATAGCCCAAGCTCCTGATTCCCAAGATACAAGCCCCAAGTCCCAAGATACAAGTCCCAAGCCCCAAGAAAAAAGCCCCAAGCCCCAAGATACAAGCCCCAAGCCCCAAGATGCAAGCCCCAAGTCCCAAAATACAAGTCCCAAGCCACAAGATCCAAGTCCCAAGCCCCAAGATACAAGCCCCAAGCCCCAAGATACAAGCCCCAAGCCTGAGCCTCAACCTTTGAAACTGAATGAAGCCGAAGCACAACCTCAATCTCAATCTCAATCCTCCAACCGCTACTACCTGATTGTCAGTAGTTTCAAAACTGCCCAACAGGCCGGGCAAGAGGTCAAAAGGTTAATCGCCAATGGCTATACCGATGCCAGAATGATTGTGAAGGACGGCAATTTTCGTGTTTCGATATTTGATTACAACAATGAGTCAGATGCCAAAAAGGAACAACAAGCGCTGAGCAATGTTTTCAAAGGCATCTGGGTAATGGAAAAATAGGGCCGGCTCCTGAATCAGACCTTCATATCTTCAATTATCCGGTTTATACGGTCTTCCATCCGCTTGTTTATCGAATCGAATTCTTGCTTCGAGGTTAATATCCCCTTAATACCAAAATAAAATTTTATTTTAGGCTCGGTGCCCGATGGGCGGATAGTGATTTTACTGCCATCTTCGAGAAAAAACTGCAACACATCCGATGTTGGGAGGTCAATGGTTTTTATCGAACCGCTTACCAGGTTCTTATCCTGCTGCAATTTATAGTCCTTCAAACCCACCACGTTGGTGCCAGCGAGGCGTTGAGGCGGATTATTGCGATAGCGTTCCATCAGGGCCACGATGGCTTCGGCACCGGCTTTGCCTTTCTTGGTCACCGAAAGTAGTTTTTCTTTGTAGAACCCGAACTCCATGTAGATATCGAGCAACACCTCAAAGAAACTTTTACCCTGGCTGGCAGCCCAGGCAGCGGCTTCGGCTATGATGCAACATGCAATTACGGCATCCTTGTCGCGCGAAAAATCACCTACCAGGTAACCGTAACTTTCTTCGCCGCCACCGATGAATTTCTTCTTGCCTTCGAGGTTGCGTATAACTTCGGCAATGTATTTGAACCCGGTGAGCACATCATAACTTTCCACACCAAATTTATTGGCCATCTCGATGAGCAATTCACTGGTTACGATAGTTTTTACGATATACTCCTTGCCAATAAGCCAGCCTTTTTCCTTCCATTTGGTGAGCAAATAATATATGATCACTGTTGCTGTTTGATTGCCGTTGAGTAACACAAATTCGCCATGGTGATCCCTCACGGCTACACCTACCCGGTCGCCGTCGGGATCGGTGGCGAGAACGATGTCGGCGTTCACTTCTTTGGCTTTTTTCAACGCAAGTGTCAGCGCCTCAGGCTCTTCGGGGTTGGGCGAGTGCACTGTCGGGAAGTTGCCATCGGGCATATCCTGCGACGGGATGGGTATGATGTTGTTGAATCCGAAAGCCCTCAATAGGCGGGGCACCAGGTGAACACCTGTGCCGTGGATGGGGGTGAACACAATTTTCATGTGGCTGAAACGCTCATTAATCTCAGGCGACAGCGAAAGGGTTTTCAAACTTGCAACATAAACGTTGTCAATTTCTTCGCCTATGGTGTGTATAAGATCCTGGTGGGCAGTAAAAGCCACATCAGCCGGCGAACTGATCTGCTGCACTTCAGCAATCACGTTTTTATCGTGAGGTGACACCAACTGGGCACCATCATTCCAATAGACCTTGTAGCCGTTGTATTCCTTAGGGTTGTGCGATGCCGTCACCATCACACCGGTGTGGCAACCCAGGAGCCTGATGGCAAACGAGAGCAAGGGGGTAGGCCTGATATCATCAAACAAATACACCTCAATGCCGTTGGCCGATAGCACTTCTGCAGTAATTTCAGCGAAATAGCGGCTGTTGTTGCGTACATCGTAGGCAATGGCAGCCTTGAGGTTTATACCCGGAAAAGCCTTCAGCACATAGTTGGCCAAACCCTGCGTGGCCATGCCAACCGTATATTTGTTCATGCGGTTGGTTCCAACGCCCATGATGCCTCTTAGGCCGCCCGTTCCGAATTCGAGATGGCGATAGAACGAGTCGGTAAGCTCTTCGGGTTCGTGTTCAATAAGATGTTGTACCCGATTGCGGGTATCAGAATCAAAACTATCACCGAGCCAGGCGGTGGCCCTTGCAATGATGGCTGAATCGGCTGTTGTCATGTTTTATAGTTTGATAAGTAATTCTATGCATCGTTGCAGGCTCTCTTTCCAATGCGGGATGTTGATGTTGAAATCGGTTTTTATTGATGCCTTATCCAGCACGCTATAGGGTGGCCTGAAGGCTTTGGTGGGATATTGATTGGTGGTAACCGGCAGAATACCGCATCTCAACCCTGCCATTTCAACCACAGCCAGCGCAAAATCATACCAGCTGCAACACCCCTCGTTCGA